>CAZNYE010000179.1:0-5838 GCA_964577185.1 uncultured Pseudomonadales bacterium
CCTTATCTCGGGGATCATCACCGTGCGCAGCGTGGTCTGGAGCCTCAACTATCATCGAGAAGTGCGAGCACGCTCGACCGCCCGCCTGCATACACTTGGCTCCTTGGTAACCGTCACGGTCGCGAGCTTGGCAAGCTGGGCGCTTGACACCGATCCCGGGTACTTTCGTTGGTTGTACATCGCGGGAATCTTGCCTGGCATCATCGGCATCTGGTGCTTTTGGCATGTTGATGTGCCCGGCGAACTTCGACAAAGAGTCGAAGAACGCAGAATGCGCCGAGTCGCGACAAAACGAAGCCTAGGTTCCTTTCGCA
The DNA here is from genome assembly GCA_964577185.1 of uncultured Pseudomonadales bacterium. Classification (GTDB taxonomy): domain Bacteria; phylum Pseudomonadota; class Gammaproteobacteria; order Pseudomonadales; family Azotimanducaceae; genus Azotimanducus. The sequence continues at coordinate 315 of CAZNYE010000179.1, forward strand.
TTCTTTGCAGCGACAGGTACTACGGGCGTTACATGCTCTATCAGTTTGTATCTGGCGTAGCCAACATGGGTATCGAGGCTCCGATTGTGTACTTGGTGTCGAGGGAACTGGGCGCTGGATTCCTTGCCAGTATTTCCATCACGCTCGTCATTCCGTTCGTGAGTGGGATCGTTGCATTGCCATTTTGGGCTAGCTACCTCGATCGCGTACATGTGGTTCGATTTCGTTTCAATCAGTGCCACTACCTGGTCCTGTCCATGATTCTCTTGTGGGTCGGCGCAGAGCTTGCATCGCTTTGGGTGCTGGCAATCGCAAGATTCATCGGCGGACTGGTCCGAAGTGCCGGAAGTATCGCCTGGCAAATCGGACACAATGATTTTGCGCCTCGCGCCAATCTCGCCGGATACATGTCGTTGCATGTGACGCTCACCGGCCTCCGAGGCGCATTTGCACCTTTCCTCTTTATGGCCCTCTATCTTGGATTAGGAGACTGGACCGGTTGGGGGTCGGGGGTGTTTCTCTTCGCGACCGGTGTGGTCGTAGTTGCGGCCTGGGGCTTTTGGAGACTAAAGCGGGATTTGGAGGTGTGAGAGTAGCTTCCTTTTCGGGCAGGGCTCTCCAAAAATCGCCCCGGCCCCGAAAAGACTTGCTGAAACCACCTTGGAGGCCGGGGAATTGGTTGCGAGTGGACGGAGTACGGGGCAGGACAAAGTTAGAAAAAGAGCGAATCAGCTAAGTGGCCCCTGAACAGCTCGAAAACGGGACAACGATTCTCCAGATTCCCAAGCGACTGCCAACCGGAAGCGTCTCGAATTGAATGATGGTGCCCAGGGTGGGAGTCGAACCCACACGCCACAAGGGCACAGGAACCTAAATCCTGCTTGTCTGCCAGTTCCAACACCTGGGCAAGGCACACGAACTTCATCTTCCGCAGGCAGGATTATTAGTGTATCCGAGGCACGTCCTCCTGCGCGTACTTCCCGTGGCGCAGTTTGAATCCGTTCCCTCTTAGGTCTGTCCATGACCCCTCTTGATGCTATGCTGACACCTGAAGTCTGACAGTCAGGCTTCAGGCGGGTGTGGCGGAATTGGCAGACGCAACGGACTTGGAAAACTTGAGTGCATCTCCGGGAAACTGGATTTGTAGAACTGCTCAAATTCGGGGGAACCTTTGACATGGCAATCCCGAGCCAAGCCATAGTCCAATGGAAACGACAATCGGCCATCGACATGGAAGGTGTAGAGACTAGACGGGCAGCACCTACATCGCACAATTGGATGCGACAGGGTGAAGGGATAGTCCAGACCACAAAACCGCGAATACGCGGCGGCGGCGAAAGCCGTGGATGGTAAGAAAATCCGTTGAGCCCTAGGCTCGTGAGGGTTCAAGTCCCTCCACCCGCACCAATGAACGAAAATGTGGCATCAGCCCCAATACGGCGTGGCTGCTCGGTTCCGCTCTTGGCACAAGCCCAGAATCCTGGATGAACCTACAGCAGCTTTTCAACTCCGCCGCACACTCATAGAGATAATGTCAGTGTGGTAGTACTTGTGATGCTGAACACGCGAAGCCAAGTGACGGAGAATGCGCAGCGATGTCTCATGCTCACGAAACTCGTCGGGAGAATCCTGCAGCAAGAGGATCTGGTTCTCGATATTCTCATCTCCCATTACGGCAACATATTCGAGTTCGGCGGCTCCTTCCATTTCCCTGAGCATGAAGCGCAGCTTTCGAGCCTCATTGTCAGGAGCGAGAGAACCTTCGCCCAAGAGTGTCAGCATCACCTCTTCGGAGGCAAGGCATAGGCGATTCGCGGCCTTCTCACTCCAGGCACGCTTCTCAGCGAATTCGCGCAGCCTAGCCTCGATTTCAGCGATTGTCTCGGTGCGCAGCACACCCTCAAATTTCTCGCGCCGAGAACCCAGCAACTCCCATAGGAGCGAAAGGAAGATCGCGGTGAGTCCGCCAGAGGTCATGCCATTGTGCAGGAGTTGCCCTAGGGCTCCGACAAGTAGTTCTGGATATATCAATCCGTATTGAAAGCCGATTCCGACGCCAAGTGAGAGGCCGACGATGACGGCCTTGCGGTAGTCAAGTCCGTCGCGCACGACCACTCTTATACCTACCGAAAGCAACATGCCAATCACCAGCATAAGAAAGGCTGCGGCGACCGGGCCTGGAATCGCCATGAAAACGGCCGCGAACTTGGGGAAGAAGGCAAGAACCAAGAAGGCCGCGCCCAGATAGCATCCCACCATGCGCGAGGCGACGCCAGTGAGTTCGGTAACGCTCACTGAACTCGAATAGGTGGTGTTGGGAATAGTGGCCATGAGTCCCGAAAGAAAGTTTCCCAACCCATCAGCATAGACCGCGCCCTGCACGACCCTATAGTCAGGCCCGAGAGGTTTACGCCGAGAGATTCTCTGTATGGCGATGGAGTCACCTATAGTTTCGATCATGCCAACGATGGTGACCATGATGAAGGCTGGTAGCAGTGCCCAAAACTCGCTCCCAAGCCGAAACTCCACCCCCGGCCAGGCGGCTTCCGGCAAACCAATCCAAGCGGCATCGAGAACTGGGGTCGCGTCAAATATCCCAAGGAACCCCGCGACGACGGACCCAACTAGAATTCCGATCATGGGTGTCCAGAGACGCAACGCACCCTGCGCCCGCAAGGCGACTCCCGCACTCACAACCAGTGTCGCCCCCGCACAAATCGCGGCATCTCCCAAGTGAACACCTTCGCCAACCTGCGAAAGCATGCCGAAGGCGATCGGCAGTACAGTCACGGGAATAAGCATGATCACGGTTCCCGCGACGACCGGTGTAACCACCCGGCGCAGCAACGAAAGGCGCGCGGCAAAGAAGAACTGCACCAGTGCCGATACCAAGACGAGCGCGGCCATGAGGCCCGGCCCTCCCTCGGCGAGCGCTGTCACGCACACAGAAATGAACGCGCCTGAAGTGCCCATGAGAAGCACATGCCCCGCCCCTATTCGCCCGACTTTCAGCGCCTGCACCATTGTGGTGATGCCACTGATCACAAGCGCGGCAAACACCGCCCAGTTGAGATACACACCTTCGATACCGGCGGCCTTTATGACGACCACGGGGGTGATGATGATCCCGGCCACGGAAATGCCGGCCATTTGTAGTCCGAGACCCAATGAAAGCCCGTGTGGAGGCGTTTCGTGCGGTTCGTAACGCACCGATTGCTCAGCGCCTGATTCATTCATGTTTGCTCTCTCCCTAGGTTTCCCAATAGGCTTACTCCTGCCCCTGCTTGTGACAGACGATAGTCGTGAAGGCGCTATGGGCGCAATCTGCGCAGTCGATGTATGAGGCTTGAAGTATCGTAGCGTCTGCCGCCGAGCGCCTCCACATCAGCATAGAACTGCTCAACGAGCGCCGTCATGGGCAGTGGTGCCTGTAACTCGTTGGCGGTCTTCAAGGCAATGGCAAGATCTTTTCGCATGTGCTCGACGGCGAAGCCGAATTCAAACTCGTCTCTCGACATGCTCATGCTGCGATTCACCATCTGCCAGGAACCAGCCGCGCCCTTGGAAATGGATTCGATAAGCGTTTCTATATCCAGCTCCGCGCGCTCCGCGAAATAAAGCCCCTCGGATAGCCCCTGCAGAATACCTGCGATGCAGATCTGATTGACGGCCTTTGCCAGCTGTCCGGTACCGCAATCTCCCATTCGCGTCACGGATTTGGCATAGATTTCAAGAACCGGCCGAGCACGTTCAAGCGCCTCCTCCCCTCCTCCGACCATCAGGGTGAGCTGGCCGTTGATGGCACCAACCTCTCCCCCTGACATAGGCGCGTCTATGAATTCAACTTTCCTTTCTTGGCAGGTGTGCTGCATCTCGCGCGCAAGTTCAAAAGAAGTCGTGGTGTGGTCCACGACGATTCCCGCCGCATCGATTCCGGCAAGGACACCCTTCTCTCCAACCAGGACCTGACGCACATCCTTATCGGCACCGACGCAAAGCATGACGATTTCCGCCCCGGTCGCGGCTTCCCGCGGGCTTGTGGCGACCCTGCCGCCATACTCCTTTCGCCATGCATCACGGCGCTCAGCGCTGCGGTTAAAGGCACACACCTCGTGGCCTGCACGAAGTAAATGTCCCGCCATGGGGTAGCCCATGACCCCAAGCCCAACAAAACCAACGCGCATAGGGCGCTCCATCCAAGAGTGAACAACATCTTGCCATCTGAGAAAATGCGGCACAACTTGGACCACTGAGCGAGCAGAATTTCCCAATGCGGCCGCCTTCCATCGACGCGCTACTCAAATCGGATGCCTTCAAGACGCTGGTCGAGCGCTATGGGCGGATGGTTGTGCGCAACGCAATTCGTGAACTGCAAACTCGGCAGCGAAACCGACCTGACCAGACACCTGACAGGAGCCCGGAAAGCTACGCTCGACTCGTGGCGACGAGACTCGACACAGCGCTCGGTATGCGCGGCGCAGCCGTGTTCAACTTGACCGGAGTGCTCCTGCATTCAAACCTGGGGCGCGCGCAACTCGATCCCGAATTGACAGCAAGAGTCGCTCGGAGTGCTTCCGGCTCTGTCCTGCTCGAACTCGACGCACGTAGCGGCAGGAGAAGTGATCGAGAAACAGGCGTCGCGGCTTCGCTACAGGCGCTGACAAACGCCGAAGCCGCCGCGGTGGTCAACAACAATGCGGCGGCGGTCATGCTCATGGTGGCAGTTCTGCGACAAAGAAGCCGCAACCAAATCATTGTGTCTCGCGGAGAGCTCGTTGAAATCGGCGGCAGCTTTCGCCTGCCAGACATCATGCGCACGGCAGGTGTCCGCTTGGTCGAGGTTGGCACAACCAATGTAACTCGAGCCGATGACTATGCACGCGCAATAAATGAGACGACAGCCGCAATTCTCAAGGTGCATACCAGCAATTACCGCATAGACGGCTATTCGAGCGTCGCGACGCTTCAAGAGCTTGCACCAGTTGCCCAGTCCGCGGGGATTCCTCTGTGCATGGACCTCGGCAGTGGCTGCTTGGTCGACATGACGCAATACGGACTGCCGCCCGAACCCCGAGTTTCGGACGCACTTGAGCAGGGGGCGAATCTGGTGACTTTCAGTGGCGACAAACTGCTCGGCTCGATTCAAGCTGGAATCCTGCTTGGCAGCAACGAATTGATTGCCCGTGTGAATCGGCATCCCATGAAACGCGCTCTGCGCCTCGACAAGATGCGTCTCGCCATGCTTCAAGAAACCCTCAAGGCCTACCAATATCCCGATCAGCTTGCGGCGCGCGTACCGCTGATACGCCAGCTTGCTCGGGGCATCTCCGAATTAAACAGCTTGGCGAATGGTCTCAGAGACGCGCTCGTGCCATTATTGGATAGCGGACTTACTTGCCAAGTCGTGCCGCACAACTGTGAGATGGGCAGCGGAAGCATGCCAGGCGCGGAAATCCCCTCCGTTGCGGTTGAAATTCAAGGACCTTCACAGGCAGCGCTCAAGAGATTTGATGTCAGATTACGC
>CAZNYE010000180.1:0-2826 GCA_964577185.1 uncultured Pseudomonadales bacterium
CTATCGTCGATGGATTCGGGAGCCCGGTCCCGCCCCTGCGCTTCCGTTTCTGCACGACTCGCCATACCTTTCACATCCCCGCCAGCACAGAAGGCTCCAGCAGCACCGGTTACGACAATACAGCGCACATTCGAATCACTCTCGGCAGAATCCAATTGCCGTATGAGTGCGCTAACCATTTGCGGGGAAAGCGCGTTTCTTGCCTCGGGTCGATTCAGGGTGAACGTCAGGACGCCCGCATCGAGCGCTGCCAGAAGGTGGTCGGTGCCCGTATCAATGGCTTGAAATGTCATGAGAAACCTCCTTGGTCTTCGAATCGGATTGCGGTGACCGGATTGAATTTGCAAATGATAGCGGCCATGCGCGTGAGTTCTTTATCTGGCATTTCGTCGTAGAAGGGCACAAACACCATGTGTTCGAGCAAATGGCATGCGACCTCGACTAGCCTGCTGTGATTCCCTGCGCGCGTAGGCGCCACCACAAGGCTACCACGCATGGTGGCATCAAAGCCTGTCTCGGCGAGTCGCTCAATGAGTTCTGCGGGATCTTCCGCCAATACGGGAAAAAGAGAGTACAGATGCGTGTCAGCCAGCGCGCCCGGGGCGGTGTGCTGCGGTTCTAGGCGTCTTGCGAGCCACTTTCCACGCTGCCGCGCCTGTTCGAAGTCTTCTGGGACAAGACTACGCAGACGGCGGGCAAGCAGGGAGATCATTGGTGCCGGAGGACGCTTGCGAATTCGTCTAAGATCTAGGACATCTCCAAAACCTCGCGCAATTCGCGACACCACAGCATCATGGCGCCTTCCGAATGCTCGCATCAAGAGCGCATAGGACCACCGGTAGGAGAGCGCCTTCAAGCAGGCGTACTTGGCGATACGCCTCAAGAACCAAGTCCGAGACAACGCCGGATACTCGCATTCGGTGGTCCGCATGCTGTGAGCGACCTCGGCATCGCGAAGCGTGAGCACCGCTCCGCCGAGCGAAGTGGCGGTTTTAATTGAACCAAAGCTGTACATGTGTGCTATGCAAGCGCCTTGCGGGCGCTCGAAGATGCCGGCAAAGGACTGCGAACAGTCCTCCACGAGCAGGAGATTATGTCGCACGCAGAGTTGATTGATACTTTCAAGCATTGAATACGAGCCAAAGAGATGGGCAATCACGATCATCCGCGTCTTGGGCGTAATGGCATCTCTCACGGCGCTTGTGGAAGGCACGAGTCGTTGCCTATCAATATCCAAGGGGACAGGCACCAGCCCATGCGCCTCAACGATGCGGAACATGCCTTCGATGTTGAGCGCACTCATCAACACTTCGCTGCCTTGCGGAAACGCGCTATCGGCGAGCAGTAGATCAAAGCCGGTACGAACAGACAAACACTCGAAGATGCGGGCATCCCGCGCTGACCTCGGTTCCAAGGCGAGCTCTTCGAAAGGCGTGGGCAGAAAGGACCGGAGCGCTGCAAATCCTAGATCTCGCCAGCCTATGTCAAATCGTTTGCGCGCCCACATGTGTGATTAACTCCATCCGAGTGCCCTAGGTCCTATTTCTCTCGTCTCGACTCTTATCTTTCTTCAGCAAAGAACACCTTCCCGGCAACCCAGGTGAAAACCCCTGGTATCAGAAACGCGGATTCCAAGAGCAGTTTCAATGGCAGATGGTCGTAAATCCATCTTGCCGCGTGCTTCCATGCATGGCGTGGATAGGCACGCTTGATCAGGTCGCCAGGATTGGGACCATTGTCAAGCAAGTGGTCGGAGATGTACTCGCCTGCCAATCGGCCGTACCTGTACGCACGGTGAATGCCACCGGCGGTCAGCGGTGAGACCATTCCGGCGGCATCGCCCACCAGCATCACATGATCAGAGTAAAAGTGATTGACCAATCCACCTATGGGAATAATGCCGCCACGCTTCTCAAGAATTCGCCGCTCGGAGAAATGAAAGATCGGATCTACATGGCGAATGAACGCATCCAAATCGGCGCTCTTGCTGCGGTCGCAGGCGAGCCCAACCTGAGTCATCCCAAATCCAGGCAGAATCCAAGCGATGTAGCCCGGGGCCAATTCCGGGTCAACAAAACAATGCAAACTCTCCTCAAGATCCTCCAAAGGCTCGAAGGCGTACTCCACGCCCTTGAGATATTTTTCGTTGCGATCAAGTCCGAAGCTGGTAGCCACTTGGGAGCGCGCACCGTCAGCGCCCAGGAGAAACCGACAGCCAATACCAGAACCCGCAAGCCTGAGCTGACTCTCCCGTCGAATTGCACCTTCGAACGGCTCGTCGAAACGAACCTCTACCCCGGTCGAGCGGGCTTCGTCTGCGAGGTGCGCCAATAGGCCCTTAGTATCGCTCGCCAAGAAGAAGTAGTCTTTGCGCTCCAGCGGTAAAGAACGGCCATTCGGCGCGTATACACGAACGCGCTTAATTTCTCGTACCAAATGATCGGGAGCCCGCCACTCGTCCTGAGCTTCCTTTACAAGAATGCCCGTGGTGTGAATGCGGCTGCCGGGATGTGCTTGGCGATCAATCACCAACACCCGAAGACCGCGCCGCGCTGCCTCTCGAGCACACGCCAGACCGGCAAAGCTCGCGCCGACCACGGCCAAGTCATAGTCAGGTGTATTGCTCAAGTGAGTTCCAAAGGGCTCCGCCTACTTGTGCCCATGCCATTCCCCGCCGATACTAAACGAATGACGGATTCCTGATGTGGCTTTCGGACTTGCGCGCAAAACTCACTGGTCGATTCCAGAGGCGCGCCTATATCAGCTTGGTGCTTTCAAAAGAAGCATAGAGAACACTTGGTGGAGCCAGGCGGGATCGAACCGCCG
>CAZNYE010000181.1:0-4858 GCA_964577185.1 uncultured Pseudomonadales bacterium
TCTCTACATAAGTCGCAAGGTGGAAGAACTCTATCCGGGCCGTGCCAATCTTCAAGAGCAGCATGTTGATCGGCTTCCGGGCGGCTGGCTACTAGGGTCAAATCTCAACAACCGCTAAAAGGAAACCCTCGTGCGGGCTGCAGTTAAGGTGGCAGGATTGGAGTTCGAAACGGACATCGAGATTTGACTCATGCGGGCCGAAACCCAGAGGCCGCCAACCCAAGCTGAGCGAAGTGGGCTTGCTCGAAGTCCCGCGGCATAGCCGCTCATACAATGACCTCGCCTTCCCAAACACCCTGCAAGAATTTCCCCACTGGCAGCACCCGCACATCGTCCCACAGGGCGGCGCGTTCGCCCGTATAGACGCCGAAGCATGCGGTTTTGCCGCGCCCCAATTCTTCCGCCACGCGCCTCAATGATCTGTTGAAGCGTCTCTCCCAACGCGACGCCGCCTTCACTTCAATAGCGACAAAACCGCGAGCGGTCTCAATGAGGATGTCAACTTCCGCGCCATCGTAGGAGCGCCAATAGTGGGGCACGTAACCAAGCTTGGAGTAGCCAAGGTAGGCGCGCACTTCATTGAGTATCAGGGTTTCCATTTGCGGGCCGAGCTCTTCGGTCGTAGGCGGATAGGGCAGCCGCCCGGACAGCGCCCTGGCAACGCCACAATCAAAGAAATAGAACTTGCTGCGCTGCAATTGGCGGTTGGAAGACTTCAATTGCCAAGCGGGTAGCCAATGGCCGAGCAGGGTGTCCACAAGAATTTGGAAGTGGCTCTCGACCGTGCGTCGATGGACACCAGTGTCGCGCGAAATGCCGGTGGCATTGGTGGTTTGGGCGTTTTGCCGGGCCGCGACTTCAAGAAAGCGGGCAAAGGTGCCGACGTTTCGGGTCAAGGCTTCGGCTTGCACCTCCTGCGTCAGGTAGGTTTCGACGTAGCTGCGTAGATAGTCCTGCGCCGTCTGCGTGTCGATAGCCAACGGCAAGGTGCCGAATCGCAAGACTTGCTGCAAATGGAAGTCGGAAGTCAGCTCGGCTGAGGTCAAGGGGAACAGGTTGGTGGTGACCGCGCGACCAGCAAGCAAATTCACGCCACCGCGCCGAAGCCTACGCGCACTAGAGCCCGACAAAATGAACCGCAGCCCTTTCTCTTCGATCAGCCGGTGAACCTCGTTTAAGAGCGCTGGTGCCTTCTGCACTTCATCGATCACGGCCCAACTGCCGGATGGAAGATCCGCGAGTTCCCGGTAGAGGGCTTGGGGTTCTGCGGCAAGACGCAGGGCTTCGCCTGAGTCGAGCAGGTTGTATAGTGGCGCTTGTGGAAATCGCTTCCGAATCCAAGTCGATTTTCCGGTGCCGCGAGGGCCGAACAGGAACGCCGAACGGGTCGGATTTTGCAGTAATCTGGCATACATGGGTGCCAATTTTACGCGAAAAGTGGCAGATTGAGAGGCTGTGATGGTCGCGGGGGATTCTAAGTTGCCGAATCCCGGTTCTCTGATCGCAACTCGCCGCGCAGGGAGTTTGGTAGCGCTTCGCCTATCTCCACATCCGCAAACTGCCCGATGAGCGCGTCTGAAGCAGCGTAGAAATTAACTACACGATTGCATTCGGTGCGTCCCGTCAGTTGTCCGGGGTCGCGCGTGGAACGGCCTGTGACCAGAACCCTTTGACAGCTTCCGACAAGTGCCTTGGCATGGCGCTCGGCTTGCTTGCGGAGCTGCGCCTGAAGTATCGCCAAGCGATGCTTGAGTACTTCTCTGGGGGTATCGTCCTTCAGTGAGGCCGCCGGCGTTCCCGGTCGCGGGCTGAAAAGGAAACTAAAGGAGGTGTCGAAGTCGAGCGCCTTCACCAAGTCAAGGGTTGCCTCGAAATCGGCATCTGTCTCTCCCGGATAGCCGACAATGAAATCCGAAGACAGGCTCATGCCCGGACGCGCGTCCCGAAGCGCCGCAATCTTCGCCTTATACTCGAGCACAGTGTGGCCGCGCTTCATGCGTGCGAGCACCCTATCCGAGCCGCTCTGTACCGGAAGGTGCAGATGATTGACCAGCTTGGGGGTGTCCCGAAAGGCTTCGACCAGATTCATGCTGAACTCAACAGGATGTGAGGTGGTGAAACGAATCCGTTCTATGCCTTCGATCTCTGAAACGTAATAAAGGAGTTCCGCGAGGTCTGCCCGGTCTCCCTCGATTGCTCCGCGATAGGCGTTGACGTTCTGTCCCAAGAGCGTGACTTCGCGCACACCGAGTTCGGCGAGTCCCTTCACTTCTTCGAGTACATCCGCCACCGGCCTCGAAAGTTCCGGACCGCGCGTGTAAGGCACGACGCAGAAGCTGCAAAACTTGCTGCAACCTTCAATGATCGTCACGAAGGCAGTGGGGCCGCGAACGCCGGGCGGTGGCAGGCTGTCAAACTTGTCGATAAATGGGAAGCTGACATCAATGACCGGACGCTTATCCTTCGCGCGCGCCTGGTCGAGCATTTCCGGCAGCTTGTGCAGGGTCTGCGGCCCAAAGACAATATCCACGAAAGGCGCGCGCGCGTGAATCTGCGCACCTTCTTGGCTGGCGACGCAGCCACCAACACCAATGAGTAGTTCTGGCTTGGCTTCCTTGAGGGCACGCCATCGACCTATGGCGCTGAAGACCTTCTCCTGCGCCTTCTCACGGATCGAGCAGGTGTTTATCAATAACAAGTCGGCCAGCGCCGGATCATCCGTCTCTTCAAAGCCATGGCTCTCTCGCAGGGCATCACGCATACGATCAGAGTCGTACTCGTTCATCTGACATCCCTGGGTCACTATGTGGAGGCGCGGTGCCACTTCGCTCGGCTGATCGTTCGGAGCGAGGATTATAGCCCCGCCTCTTCTGAAAGCCTCGGTATTTCGATGTTTCTCTATCTGATTTCCCACATGGAATCAGGTCAATTTCGCAAGGGCTCGCATTGAGAGTGTGCTCACATGTGTAGAACCAACAGACTCGAACCCTTCACATGCAAACCTTTCAGAACGCATTGCTGAATGCACTGGGCAAGCAAGAACTCCAAAACGCCAAGCAACGCCGAGAATTCATGCGTTCAGGAGCCAAGTCTGCACGACCGTCTCGCGAAACCCAGCAACTCCTCAAAGACTGCGCATCAGCAGGCTTAAGCATAGTCACCACAAGGGATGAGCATTTTCCTGCAAGGCTCGCGGCCATTCCAGACCCTCCGTTGTTGCTGTTCGTCGCCGGAAATCTCGAAGCCTTGTCAAACGATTCGCTCGCCATAGTGGGAGGAAGACAAGCCAGCGGTGCCGGACGGCGCTTCGCAGCGAGTATTGCCACGGAACTCTCCAATGCCGGTCTCACCATCGTCAGCGGACTCGCGCTAGGAATCGACACCGCCGCGCACCAAGGCGCTCTGGCGGGCGCATCGCCGACCATCGCTGTACTCGGTAGCGGACACCGGCGTATCTATCCCGAGCCAAACAAGGGCCTGGCACGGCGAATATGTGATCAGGGCGGCGCTGTGATCAGCGAATATCCGCCGCAATTGCGACCCACGCGCTATACATTTCCCGAGCGCAACAGAATCGTCAGCGGACTCGCGCTTGGGGTGTTGGTGATTGAAGCGCGCGAGCGAAGCGGGAGCCTCATCACCGCAAGCTACGCGCTCGAGCAGGGCCGCGAGGTCATGGCAGTCCCAGGTCCGGTTGAGAGCCACCTGTCGCGCGGAGCGCACGCGCTGATCCGAGATGGCGCCGGCCTTGTGGAATCGTCCGAAGATGTGCTGTCCTTGCTCGGGTTCGCTCCGGCGCAATCAGCAAGCGAGGTGGCGGCGATGAAGCTGGAGCCCATGGAGCAACAAGTGCTCGACGCACTGGACTACAGCGAGACTTCTTTGGATACTCTGGTGGGTCGCACGGGACTCAAAGTACAAGAAATACTGCAGGCGTTGCTCGCGCTCGAACTCTCTGGATTTGTGGAGACCCAAGCGAGAGGGTATATTCGCGCTGCCACTCGCTAGATAAGGAAAGACTATGTCTTGGGTCTGCATACTCATGGGTTCCCAGAATGACTGGGCGGTCATGCGCCGCGCCAAGGATGTGCTCACGGGCCTCGGTGTGCACAGTGAAGCTCATGTTGCTTCCGCGCACCGAACGCCGGAACGAGTACGTGGCATCATCAAGGATGCCGAATCACGAGAGGTCGCAGCCTTCATCTGCGGCGCGGGCATGGCTGCACACCTCGCCGGTGCGGTGGCTGCGCATACCCTGCGCCCGGTCATAGGTGTACCCATCGCAGCGGGCGCACTTCAGGGGTTCGATGCGGCGCTCTCCACGCTGCAGATGCCACCTGGTATTCCGGTCGCGACGGTCGCGGTCGATGGCGCACGAAATGCTAGCTTCCTAGCAGCACAAATCATCGCCCTTCATGACCCAGAAATAGCCAAAGCCCTGCGCTCGAATCGCGAGGCGGGTCAGAAGAAAGTCGAGTCTGCAAAGCTCGAGGACTGATTTCCCTGACCTGGTTTCATGAACAACGGGCAGCCTACTGCCTTCGGCGTGGAGGTATCGTCGCGCATGCGACCGAGGGCGTCTGGGGACTGGCATGCGACGCGGGCAACGATGACGCCGTGCTGCGACTCATCGAACTGAAGGGACGCTCTGTCACCCAAGGGTTGATCGTAGCCCTCGACAAGGCCGATTCCGCCGTGCCGGCGCTTCAAGGGCTCGATAAGAACCGCCGAGCGCAAGTCATGGCATCTTGGCCCGGGCACACAACTTGGATTGTGCCGGATTGCCGAGACCTTCCACTCAGCGACCTAGTGCGCGGCGATTCCGGTCGTGTCGCCCTCAGGGTGCCCGATCATGATC
>CAZNYE010000182.1:0-5331 GCA_964577185.1 uncultured Pseudomonadales bacterium
CGCGTGCGTAGAGTCCGCGCAGTTCTGAGATTTCCTGTTTGGCAAGCCATGTCGCCACTTCGGCGTTTTGATTGGACTCAGGCCGCGCGCCCGAACTTGTCGCGGCGCCCGCAGCAGCCATTCCAGCACCGGCGATCACAATGCGCCGAGAGAACTTGCCGCGACCCCCTTCAGGGATATGGTTGTTCATGTTCTGCGCTCCTTGCATAGGATTCGGGTGCATGATGGCTATGGTAAGGGATAATTCTGAGGGTCGTGTCACCCCTGTTCTGTTGACAGCACAGGGATGACACGACCCTCATCGAGCATCACCCCCCGCTCCTTCAAGAGCGCGCTGAGGCGAGCGGGGGAGAGCCTTACTTCAAGTTGTATGGTGCCATCGGCGTCACTCGTCTCGCCAATGACCGCCCCGAGACCGTATAGTTGGGAACGAACGCCCGCCGCCTTCGGCGTGACCGACAGGTGGTGAACATCGCCAATTCCAAGTGCCAGGGAAATCTGTTGCCTGAGGGCATCAATGCCTGTGCCCTTGAGGGCGCTGACCGGGCAGATATTCGCTCCGACCGATCTGAAACCTTCAGCAAGCAGATCAATTTTATTCGCAACTTCGAGTCGCGGAATATCGTGAGCGCCCATGTCCCGCAGCACCCTCAGGACAGATTCCCGTCTCTGAATCTGGTCTGGTGCGGACGCATCGATAATCAGAAGCAGGAGATCCGCCTGCACGGCTTCTTCAAGAGTGGCTCGGAAGGCCGCCACCAGGCTCTGCGGAAGTTCGCGCACGAATCCAACCGTGTCAACCATCACGGCGGCTTCGCGCCTCGGCAATTCGACTCTGCGCAGCGTCGGGTCGAGGGTCTCAAACGAGCGGTTTCGGGTCGAAACTGAAGCACCGGTGAGCCTGTTGAACAGGGTTGACTTGCCGCTATTGGTGTATCCCACAAGTGCGACCGTGCTGACACCCGCCCTCACGCGTTTGCGACGGACCGAGGCCCTTCGACGTGCGACCTTGGCGAGTTCCGCTCGCAGCTTGCGAATACGCGCCGCGATCTGTCGCCGGTCCGCTTCGGCTTGCGTTTCGCCAGCCCCCCGTAGGCCAATACCGCCCTTCTGACGATCAAGGTGCGTCCAACCGCTTACGACTCGCGTGGCCGAATGCTGGAGTTCGGCGAGTTCCACCTGCAACATGCCCTCGTGGCTACGCGCTCGTTCCGAGAACACCATGAGAATGATCTCCGTGCGGGTGAGCACCTTGCAGTCGAGTGCCTTCTCCAGGTTTCGTTGTTGCGCGGCGGAGAGTTCTATACCAATCGCTACGAGGTCGGCGCATAGCTCGGTCCGTCGTTGACGAATGGTGTCGAGTTGCCCGGGCCCGAGGAAGGTTCCGCGTCGGATCTGGCGCACGTTCAAGAACATGATGTCGAGCGTGACCAGATCAAGGGAATTGACGAGTTCAGCGAGTTCGCTCCCCTGTTCCCGCAGTTCTTCCTCATCGTAGGGGCAATCATCCGAGGCCGGCATCACGCACACAGCCCGCTCCCCAACGGGGGGACGCTCAAAGATCATGCGGCGTGTACCTCTTCGAGCGCTCTTTCAATCAGGCCTCGAATTTGTGCTGTAACTTTCGGGTCGTCGCAAGCCATGCGACCCGCATCGGGGAAACGCCGTAGCCATGTCCGTTGTCGCTTGGCCAAACGCCTGGTGGCCGTGAAGGCTGCCTGCTTGATCTCGGTGCGGCTCAATCCTGCTTCGAGCCCTTGCCAGATTTGGCGATAGCCGACAGCGCGCATAGAGACGCTGGCGAGAGTTAAACGAATTTCTCTATGCTTGAGAGCCTCTACTTCTTCGACAAATCCATTCAGGAACATGCCGTCGAGACGCCTTTCCATGAGTTCCCAGTGCTTTTGCCGATTCGAATGATCAAGGTTGATTTGTCGAACTCTTATATTGATATTATTGCGCCATCCGCCGCGATTTCCAGCCTCCCACCACCAGGAAATGGGTCTACCGGAGATGGCCGCCACCTCTAGGGCACGAGTGATGCGGGCTGCGTTCTCCGGTGCCATTCGAGCCGCCGCGCGCGGATCTTGGCGTTTGAGTTCTTGGTGAAGCGTCTTCCAGCCTTGGGTGTGGCCACGCGCCTCGATTTCGGCGCGAACACGTGCATCGCTCTTGGGAAGTTCGGCGAGGCCTTCCTTGAGTGCGTGGAAGTAGAGCATGGTGCCGCCGACGAGAACAGGAATGCGGGCCTTGATTTGACTGTCTTTGATGAGTGCCTGCGCGTCGGCCAGAAACTCGTATACCGAATAGATATCGTGCGGATCACGCACATCCACCAATCCGTGCGGCACTTCTCTTAAAGTCGCTTGGTCGGGTTTGCCTGTCCCTATATCGAGCCCTCTATAGACCATAGTGGAATCAACGCTGATGATGTCTATTGGGAGGGATTTCGCGAGTTCGATGGCGAGCTCGGTTTTTCCGGTTGCAGTGGGGCCCATGAGGCATATGAATCTCGCACCAGATGTATCAGCCAAGTCGCTACTGCCCACGCATAAACAATCGATCGAGTTCTTCACGTGGCCAGGTCACGTAGGTTGGACGTCCGTGATTGCATTGCGCAAAGTTCTCGGTGCGTTCCATGCGTCGCAAGAGATTATCCATTTCGGCCGTGGTCATGGCGTCGCCGGCGCGCCAAGCCGAGTGACAAGCCATGCTTGAGAGCAGCCGATCTTGGGTTTCGGAAACAGCTTGGGATACGCCGAACTCTTCGAGGTCGGGCAGGACATCGTGAACGAGCTTCTCGACATCTGTATTGCCGAGCAAGTTCGGGACGCTGCGCACGAGTAGCTGAGTTGGCCCCTGGCGGTCTATATTGAATCCTAGCAGGGAGAGCTTCTCGCAAGACTCCTCAACCAGATCCGCTTCCGAATGACTGACTTCGAGTGCGATTGGAATGAGCAGGAGCTGGGTGCTCACCTTGCCGCCGTGAAACTCGCGCTTCAGACGCTCATAGAGAATGCGTTCGTGTGCCGCGTGCATATCCGTGAGCACCAGACCTTGATGGTTGGCCGAAAGCACATAGATATTGTGCAATTGTCCAAGTGCCACTCCAAGCGGTGGCATGTCCGATCGCACTTGGGGTTGTGGCCCTTCCGCTTGGTCGCGAATCACCGTGGAGTCAGTAGTTTCCCTGTGCCGGTACTCGTATTCGAACAGCGAGTCGGCAGTGCCCCCTAGATGGCCTTGATTCGACTGCGCGTCCCTAGGAGGCGCACCCATACCCATTGACTTGGGCGGTGCGTGACTTGAGCCCGGCATGGACTCGGGCCGCAGATTTTTTAGCGCCCTGTGCAGGCCGCCGAACACGAAATCGCGAACCAATCTCGGGTCGCGAAAACGCACCTCATTCTTTGTCGGATGCACATTGACATCGAGTTCGGCGGGGTCGAGTTCAAGATTCAATACAAAGATTGGGTGGCGGCCATGGAAAAGCACATCGCTGAAGGCTTGGCGAACGGCAATTGCAAACAGACGATCGGTCACTGGACGACCATTTATGATGCACATCTGCCTATCAGCGCGTGCGCGCGAATGCGTTGGAAGCCCCACTCTCCCGTGCAGGCGCAGGCTTCCACGCTCGACATCAACGGCAATTGATTTCTCCGTGAATTCCTTGCCGATGAGCCTGTCCATGCGCTGGTTCACGTCCGGCTCAGATGTGGCCGCCGCGAGACTCATCAGTTCGCGACCATCGCGGCTGAGGCTGAATGCGACATCTGGACAGGCGAGGGCTTGTCGTACGAGGATGCGCTCGATAGCACTAAACTCCGCATTGGGCGTCTTGAGGAATCGACGCCTGGCGGGTATGCGCGCGAACAGATCCTCGACGACGACGCGCGTGCCATCATCAAGGGCCGCTGGTTTGATCACAGGTTCTCCATTGTTACCCACGCAAATGGACCAGGCTGTGTCCGCACCTTGAGTTCGCGAAGTGATGGTCAAGCGGGCGACCGAGGCCACGCTTGCCAATGCTTCGCCACGAAAACCCATTGTCGCGATACAGGCGAGATCCTCAGACTGGCTAATCTTGCTGGTGGCATGGCGCTCGATCGCAAGCGGCAACTCTTCGGCTTCGATGCCTGAGCCATCGTCTATAACCTGAATGCGCTGAATGCCGCCCTGTTCGATGGCCACGTCGATTCGTGAGGCGCCGGCGTCCAGAGAATTCTCGACCAACTCCTTGACGATGGAGGCCGGACGCTCCACCACTTCGCCGGCGGCGATCTGGTCCGCGACCAAGGGGTCGAGGCGTCGAATAGATTTCATGTCCTGGGAATGATCAAGACTTCGCCTGGCCGGATTCGATCGCTCTCAAGCGCGTTGGCTTGACGAAGTTCGGTGGTGGACACGCCAAATCGACTGGCGATCGCGGAGAGAGTGTCGCCTCGGCGGATTTCGTACTGGGTTGGCAGTTCTGAAAGGTTTGCCGCGATTTTGGTGCCTGCCGGCGGGTTCGCATGAATAAAGTTGACAACGCCATTTTTCATCGCCTTGGCGAGGTGTTCCTGATGGTTGCCATCGGCGAGTCGTCGGTAGTCCTCAGCATTGGTGAGATAGCCAGTTTCGACAAGAATTGAAGGCACGTCAGGTGATTTGAGTACTGCGAAGGCGGCCTCACCAAGCGGGCGCGGACGCAACTTGGCGACCTTGCCAAGCTCCTCAATCACCGTCTGGCTGAGCTGAATGCTACGCACCCGATTGGCACCCATCGATAAATCCATGAGAAGCTGAGCAATCTCATCATTATGTTCGCGCAGATCTATCTCCGAAACGCCGCCGATCAGATCTGAATTGTTCTCAAGATCAGCAAGTCTGCGCGCCTCCTCACTGCTTGCGCCTCGCTCGGACAGGGTGTACACGGAGACACCGTTTGCAGACTTATTGGCCGCAGCATCCGCGTGTATGGATACGAATACGTCTGCAGGCAAATCACGTGCCCTTTTGATGCGCTCCCGTAGGGGGATATAGTAATCTCCGGTGCGCACCAACTCGGCCTTGAAATCCGGCAGCGCATTGATGTGTCTGTACAGCCGCTTGGCAATTGCGAGCACGATTTTCTTCTCGGGCGACCTGCCAATGCCGAGCGTTCCAGGGTCTTCGCCACCGTGCCCCGCATCCACGGCGACGACCACGTCGCGAAACTCTCCTTCGGTGGTGGCCGATTCTCCCTCTCTTGGAGTAGTCACTGCCTTGGCAAGGTCAACAACCAGCCGGTGTCCATTGGGGCCGAAGGGCGCTAAGGGAAAGGCCTTGTGCACCATCGCCTCGCGC
>CAZNYE010000183.1:0-3582 GCA_964577185.1 uncultured Pseudomonadales bacterium
GCGGAAGCGCCCCAGCGCTCCCCTGGCCTTATGTCGGGATGCAGGTGCTTCATTGCGCGACGACGACCATCACGCATCCTGGCTTCAATGAGCGCAGCTGTTGAGCTCACTACGGGCGCGTAGTCGACGGCGCGCCATGAGGCAGGCTGCGCATCGACTTCAAAGAGCGGCGAGAAGCGCGCTTCAGTCCCTTTAGGATTTGAATTCGGCGACCAGGCCTGAAATTGATTCCTTGGCATCGCCAAACAACATGCGCGTGTTTTCGCCGAAGAAGAGTGGATTATCGACACCCGAAAATCCTGACGCCATGGAGCGCTTGAGCACAAACACCGTGCGCGCGTGATCGACATTTATAATGGGCATGCCGTAGATCGGGCTGCCTTCATCCTCACGCGCGGCGGGGTTCACCACATCATTGGCGCCGATGACCACCGCGACATCAATCATCTCCATACGCGGATTGATATCTTCGAGCTCAACGAGTTGATCGTAGGGGACGTTGGCCTCCGCCAAGAGCACGTTCATGTGACCGGGCATTCGTCCCGCCACCGGATGTATGGCATAGGTGACTTCGGCACCATTCTTTTCCAAGAGTTCAGCAAGCTCGCGCACCACATGTTGAGCCTGCGCCACTGCCATGCCGTAACCGGGCACAAAGGTCACCGCCGATGAGGCTTCCAAGATCATGTAGGCATCATCAACGTTGATGGGCTTCACCTCGCCCTCGACTTTGCTGGCCACCTTGACCGCACCGAATCCGCTAAAGAGCACATTGCCAAGCGAACGGTTCATCGCCTTGCACATGATGTTGGTGAGGATGATGCCCGACGCCCCGACCAATGAACCGGCCACGATTAAGATGTTGTTGCCGATTGCAAACCCGGCGGCACATGCGGCGAGGCCCGAATAGCTGTTCAAGAGAGAAATGACCACTGGCATATCGGCGCCACCGATGGGTAGCACCGCCATCACGCCAAGCAATAGCGAGAACCCAACGAGCGCGATGAATGCTGGCGACGAGGGGTCCGGATTCATCACAAAGAGTGCGCCGCTGACGACGAGCGCGATCAAAATGGCCGAATTCAGAAACCGCTGGAATCCAAATACGACAGCGCGCGTGGTGAATAACTCGGAGAGCTTGCCCCAGGCCATGATGCTTCCAGTGAGCGTCACACCACCTATCAGGACCGAAAGCGCGACGGTCACGAGCGTAAAGGTTGAGTCTGAAGGTGGATACAGAGTTGACCAGCCCACCAACAGGCTTGCACCACCGCCGGAGCCATTGAAGAGCGCTACCATTTCAGGCATGGACGTCAGCACCACGAGACGCGCGGCCAAGGCACCAATGATCGCTCCGATAAGCGCGGCAATCACGATCCACTGAAAATCGAGAATGTCCTTGGACAATAAAGTCACCGAAATGGCGAGCAACATCCCGAGCGCGGAGAACATGTTGCCGCGCCGCGCCGTTGCCGGAGAGCTAAGAAACTTCAGCCCAGTGATGAACAGCAGCGCCGAACCCACATAGACAAAATTGATCGCAATATCAGACATATCTGTCGGCTTCCCTAAGAGTCTTTCTTGCGAAACAGG
This sequence comes from uncultured Pseudomonadales bacterium, assembly GCA_964577185.1. Lineage (GTDB taxonomy): Bacteria > Pseudomonadota > Gammaproteobacteria > Pseudomonadales > Azotimanducaceae > Azotimanducus. Next base: position 1,594 of record CAZNYE010000183.1, read on the forward strand.
CCGAGCATACGGTCGGTCACGAGATAGCCACCGACCACGTTGATGCTTGCAAATCCAACCGCCAGGCCACCCAATACCGCCGATACCCAGCCCTGATCAGATCCTGCCGCTATGAGCGCCCCGACCAGCGTGATTCCGGAAATCGCGTTGGCACCGGACATCAGCGGCGTATGCAAGGTCGCCGGCACCTTGGAAATAAGCTCGAACCCCACGGTAATCGCGAGCACAAGCACGAATGTCAAAAATACAGCTTCCACTAGATTCGCCCTACCCCTCTGATTGTGCGGTCTCATCCTGCGCCGCGTAGTGTGAACGAATTTGTTCGTTGATCACCTGACCGCCACGGGTGATGATGGACCTCGCGGACACCTGGTCATCCTCGCGCACCCGAGGCCACGGGCCTTTCTCAGCCTCATTGGACTCCTCGGCATCGGCAACTTGATTCTTGAAGTGCGTAATGAGCTGTACGAGGTTGTTCGAATACATGAGACTCGCATCCTGGGCGATGCGCGAAGGCAAATGGGTCACGCCAAGCAGTATGGCGCCTTGTTCGGTCAGCACCTCTTCGTTGGGCTGGGTTCCCTCCACGTTACCGCCAGTGTCAACCGCCATGTCGACGACCAGGCTGCCGGACCGCATATTAGCCACCATATCCGCGGTCACAATGCGTGGCGCTGGACGACCGAACACCTGCGCCGTGGTAATCACCACATCGGAACGCGCGATCACTTCCGCCTGACCCTGGCGCTGCAATTCGATCTGTTCCGTGTTTAGTTCCTTCGCATAGCCCTGATCAGTCGATCCCGTATCTCCCAAGTCTATTTCCACAAATTTCCCGCCAAGGGATTCCACCTGCTCCTTGACCTCTGGGCGCGTGTCGAAGGCATCCACGCGCGCCCCCAGGCGTTTCGCTGTTGCGATGGCTTGTAGTCCGGCGACACCCGCTCCGATGACAAACACCCGCGCCGGCGGGATGGTGCCCGCCGGCGTCATCATCATCGGAAAGAACTTGGTGCTGCGCTCCGCAGCCAAGAGTACCGCCGCATAGCCCGCGAAGCTTGCCTGAGATGACAGGGCATCCATCTTTTGGGCAATCGTGATTCTGGGAATCATCTCCATGGAGACACCGGTCACACCTTGACTGGCAATTGCTTCCACCAAGTGTCTTTGCCGGAAGGGGTCAAGAAAACTCACATGCAGCGCGCCAGCATTGAGTCCCGCCACTTCCTCAATGGCGGGCGCCGCGACGCGCAACACCAACTCCGCCGAGAGCGCCTCTTCACGAGACACGACAGCCGCCCCAGCGGCGAGGTAGTCTTCATCTGGATATCCGCAACGACTACCCGCGAGCGATTCTATGGAGACCGCAAATCCAAGCTCGGTGAACCGCTGAACATTCTTCGGCACCAGCGCAACGCGCGCCTCAAGCGGATGGGATTCGGCCGGAATGCCTACGCGCATAGTCCTTTCATCACCTTGGTATTCGCGATTTAAAAGTGCGTAGTGTACTGGATTGCATCGCAGGGCATGCGCTGACTTTCAGCTCGATCTGACCACTACGCGGCAGGGTGAGCCACAACGAGCGACTCCGCCAATCTGTTCGGAAGGGGCGGAGGCATCGACGAAGCAAGGTTCAAGGTCGAACGCGCCGAACAGACGTTCCACCACGCGCACAATCGCGGTGATGGAAAATGCGCGAGCCGGACAGGAGTGCGTGCCGTGGCCGAAGGTGGTGACCGCTTCCGCGGGCACATCCGACGGCGCTTTCAAGCGGAAGCCATGCCAGCGGTCCGGATCGTAGACATCAGGACCAGCGACGCCAAGGGTATTGGTGATCGGCAGGAAGGTCGCCAAGGTGGTTCCCGGTGCGACCCGATAGACTTGTAAGCCGTCATCAAGGTCGACTGGCTCCAGAACCGTTCGCAACATGATCGAGCGCTGCGCCATACGAATGGATTCCAACGCACAGCGTGAAGCAAGGTCTCGGGC
>CAZNYE010000184.1:0-3018 GCA_964577185.1 uncultured Pseudomonadales bacterium
GGACATGACCGAACATGAGCTTGAAGAGCAGCGACGATTGCGCGGCACCGAGGATGCTTCAGAAGGCATGCGCGCGGTGGCCGAGCGGCGCCCAGGCAATTTTGAGCGCCGTTAACCGACCTTGAAGGTAAGATCATGAAACTTGGAAACATGGGTGTTTGGCAGTTTGTCGATGCACTGTCGGCGAGTGAGGCCTCCGAGGCTGCGAAGCGCGTTGAAGGTCTTGGATTTTCCGCGCTTTGGATACCAGAGACCACTGGCCGGCATCCCTTTGCCTCGGCGTCTTGGCTGCTTGCCAATACTTCGAGTCTGATCCTCGCGACCGGAATCGCGAACATCTACCACCGCGAACCGGGAGTCACACTCGCTGGACAAATGACGCTCGCCGAGCAGTCTGGTGGACGCTTCCTCTTGGGATTGGGTGTTTCCCACAAACCATTGGTGGAGGGGGTTCGCGGCCTGACCTACGGCAAACCCGTTGAAACCATGCGTTCCTATCTGCAGGCGATGGCCACTTCTCCCTACAGCTCGGTGATACCTGAAAAAGCGCCACCCACTGTGATTGCCGCATTGGGCCCAAAGATGCTGGAACTCGCCCGCGAGTCCGCCGACGGTGCGCATCCGTACTTCGTGTCACCCGAACACACGCGCGAGGCACGCAAGATCCTTGGCGATGATTCATGGCTTTGTGTGGAACAGAAAATCATCTTGGAATCCGATATGGACAAGGCAAGAGCCGCGGCTCGCGCGACCTTCGGCATGTATGCTTCCTTGCCCAATTACCGGAACAACTGGAAACGCATGGGCTTCGCGGATGCGGACTTGGACGATGGTGGCTCGGATGCCTTCTTGGATGCCACCTTCGCAATTGGCAGCGAAGAAATCGTCTCGCGGGTCGAGGCACATCTCGATGCCGGTGCAAGCCACGTGTGTGTACAGGCGGTCTCCACCTCCGGGATGTTCGGCGCTATCGACTGGAAGGCGCTTGAGGTTGTATCCAAGGCTCTTTTGTAGCCCCCATGCGCTCACCGAAGGACTACACTTCACAGCATTCACCAACAGTATTCTTTGCAGGAGTCACCCGTGCGCGCAGCCGTATTTCGCCAAGCCAATACACCCCTAGAAATCGAAGAAGTCAGCATCGACAAGCCGCGTGCGCGCGAGGTGCTGATACGCACCATGGCAAGCGGCATTTGTCATTCCGATTATCACTTTTACAAGGGGGTCTATCCGTATCTCCTGCCCACCATACTCGGACATGAGGCGGCGGGTGTTGTCGAGCAGGTGGGAGAGGGTGTCTCCTATGTGAAGCCCGGCGATCACGTGATCACCTGTATTTCCGCATTCTGCGGACATTGCGAGTTCTGCCTCGGCGGACGCATGTCACTCTGCGAAGAACCAGAAATGCGACGAGCAAAGGATGAGCCGCCTCGCATATCGCAGGGCGAAGAACCGATCTTTCAATTCTTGAATCTCTCTGCATACGCGGAACAGATGCTCGTGCATGAACATGTGCTCACTAGGGTCACTCCCGAGGTTCCGTTTGATCGTGCCGCACTGATTGGCTGCGGCGTGATTACTGGTACCGGCGCGGTGTTTCGGACAGCGAAAGTGGCGCCGGGAGAGACGGTGGCGGTCATCGGCTGTGGTGGCATCGGCCTATCCGCGGTCAATGGTGCGGCGATTGCGGGTGCGGGCAGGGTGATCGCCATAGACCGGGTTGCCAGTAAGCTCGGCCTCGCCATGAAGATGGGCGCGACGGACGTGATCAACGCAAGCGAAACGAACGACCCGGTTGCGCTGGTGCGCGATCTCACTGGCGGAGGAGTCCACCACGCCATTGAAGCCATTGGACTCAAGGTAACGGCGGAGCAAGCCTTTCGCATGACCAAGCGCGGCGGAACAGCGACCATCATCGGTATGATTCCGGTGGGCACCATGATTGAATTGCACGGTGCGGATTTTCTTCAAGAGAAGAGGATCCAAGGTTCGATGATGGGATCCAATCGGTTTCGTATTGATATGCCTCGATTGATCGACTTTTATCTCGCGGGCAAATTGCAGCTTGATCTCTTAATTGCCAATCACTTGCGCCTTGAGGATGTGAACGAAGGATTGCAGGCATTGGAGACCGGCGAAACGGCTCGCAACGTGATGTTGTTTGATTCGTAACTACTCGCCCCCCGTGACACTATAGGACACCGCCCGATTGTGGGCGCGGGGATTGGTTGAGCAGACCATCTGAGGTGACATAGCGACTCTAAGCACCTGTAAGGGCCCGCAGCGTAATAGTCCCCCGCGCGCCCGACCGATACACACCGATCACAGCATCCTCGCGGGCTCTCCGTAATTCGCGAACCAGGTCGTTGATGTCACGCACTGGCGAACGATTGGCGGATGTCAGTATGTCCCCGGCTCTGAATCCAGATGCCCAGGCATAGCTGTCGAACTTGATATCGGTGATGAGGACACCGAGACTCGAGACGACCTTGGCTTCCTCGTCCAAGAAGTTCTGAAGCGTTGTGTCTCGAAAACGCGCATCGACGCGGATGCCTTCGATGGGCTTGGAATTCGGCGGTTCTATTTCGGCTTCTAGCTTGTAACGCCGTCCTTCGCGCATGAGTTCGAGCGCCACTCGCTGCCCGATGATGAAGAGCCCCGCGCTACTTGCGAAGTCGGAGGCATCACGTATGGTGCGCCCTTCTATGGTCAGCAGCAGGTCATCAGCTTCAACGCCGGCGGTGTCGGCAATACCGCCAGGTGTGACCGCCTCGATGCGTACACCCTCCATCCGCGTGATGCCCATTGCTTCACGTTCATTGAAGGTCAGATCTTCAACCCAAACACCAAGGTCACCGCGGCGCACTGTGCCGCTTGTGATGAGCTCCTGAGCGATTCCGTAGGCCAGGTTGCTCGGAATGGCGAAGCCGATGCCGACACTGCCGCCGCTCGGCGCAAAGATGGCTGTGTTGATTCCGACAAGTCTTCCCGCGAGGTCGACGAGGGGTCCGCCTGAAT
>CAZNYE010000185.1:0-4612 GCA_964577185.1 uncultured Pseudomonadales bacterium
TCATCCGCAGTTCGCGGCTCAAACCTCCTGAAAACCGACTAATTCAGGGCCGACGAATTGAGTCAGCAAAGGGTAATAACCATCTTCTGTAAGTTTGTGACCCAAGCTTTTCTGATTTCCCTGCATCTCATTTGAAATCAAGACCGTGCTAGTGAAGTTCTTCAAGCATAATATAGGGCGATTGTTGCGTTCACCTTCATGCTTTGATCATGGCCGCTAACGACCAACCCTCTCTATTTCGCCCCGGCGCAGGCGTACAGCCTCCCGTACTTGCCGGTAGAGAAAACGAACAAAAGGTGCTGAGATCGATTGAACATGATCTTCGCCACAAGACCGCCTATGAAGACGTGTTGATCGTTGGCCCGAGAGGGGTGGGCAAAACATGCCTCACACACTGGTTTGCTCGCGAACTAAAAAACTCTCCATCACGCATAGGTCATTGTCAAATTCAAGCAGACAGAATCAACGCGACAGAAGACTTTGTAGAGGCCATTCTGAGAGTTTTGCCGACACCTATTTTGGAACAGATTTCCGCTATTTCACCTGATCAATTTCAATTGGGGCCATCTGTTGCACGTTTCACTTGGACGGCATCAGCCTATGAAAAGCACCCTGAAGACTTTGATGAGGCGATCGCGAAAGCCATGGAGGGTTTTCCTTTTGCCGCATGTATCGATGAAGGACATCTTCTAAAGCCTGATGTATTGAGGGGTATATTGAATTTAAGCCAGTTTCTGAAGGGTGAACGCGAGATTCCTTTCACGCTTATGCTCACGGGAACCCCGCGATTGCAGACGACCTTAAACCAAGCGGAAGCTACTTTCTCCGAAAGGTCTACTCAACTACGTTTAGATGTTTTGGAGAAGAAGGAAGCTGCCCGAGCACTGACGGAACCCTTCAAAGAGAAAGGTATTGAGCTTCCCGAACAGGGGCTCGATGAGGTTATCGAGAAAACCCAATGTTATCCGTACTTCATCCAAGTGATGGGCAAGTCGATTGAACGGGCTATGACACAACGGTCGAGTCAAATCAATGAAGACGTATTGGAACAGGCCGACGATTATTTTGAACAAGTGACTTCGCATTTTTATGGAGGGCGATACAGAGAGTTGTTGGAAAGTGATTTAGAGGCGGCGGCAATGTCTGTTTCGAGAGTATTTCAAGGGAGCAAAGACACGGATACCCTTACTGATTGGGAAATCACAGACCACCTTGAAACCGAACTGAATGTGTCGCGGCAGGAAGCGAAGGCACTATTTCAAAAGTTCGTGGATAAGGGTTTTGTGTGGGACGTTGTTCCCGGCAGATACCGACCGGGCATACCAAGTCTCATGACGTATGTTATGGAACGTGATCGGTCAAGTCGCACACAGGACATGGGCCTGGGTCGATGACACCTTTCGAGAAGAGGCATTCGAAACTTAGTCGGGCTGACTGACAAAGCACTTCAGAGCGTATCCGAATGGCATCCTCTTGCTCTCTACCCCAACCCGCAAGATTTACAAGATAGTTACTCCGACGTTGAAAAGGAGCAAATGCGCCGAGATCGACCGGATCTGTACCCACACATTTTCGGGGAGGACTCGGTGTACATGTGCGGGCACCGGAGTACGAGAGAGTGGTGCCGCCACGAGGAATCGAACCCCGGACCTTCTCATTACAAGTGAGCTGCTCTGCCTGCTGAGCTATGGCGGCATGGGGACAAGGCCTTGAAGTTGCTAGTGGCAGGCCTTGTCGTACTTCTTCAAACGCCAGTAATTATAAGGCCAAGGTGTAAGAAAACCGGCCAGCAGCATGGGTGGCAGCACCCACCATGTGAGTCGCGCGCCACCAACAAGCAGGTAATCGACGAGATTCATGGCTGCCTCCATGCCGATCATGGAAGCTAGGCTCATACCGAGTGCTGTGGTCAGTGCCGACCGGAGCCCGAGTTGACGCCAGAGGATGCAGGTCTCAAGCGCGATGCTGGTGACAATCCCACAGGCGATCGCGATCAGCATCACAAGCAGCGCGTTGGTCTCGGGGGCATAGGTCTGGAACCATAAGATCGCGCCGAGATCGCCAATGGCGCAGCCGATCAAACACCACATTGTATTGTAGGCGGACGTGCGCCAGGTCCGCGTGCAGCGCCAGTCGAACGAAGGTCTGGTCGTTGCGCTTACGGCCATGATGCCGGTTCCATTGTGTGGCCCCTCTTACAGCGAGGCGCTCTTCAGAGCACGAATGCGCTCATCAAGCGGCGGGTGTGAGGCAAAGAGCCGTGCGATGCCTGACCGCGCTGATGGGGAAATGCCAAAAGCGGCCATTGATTCGGGCATGGAAGCAGCGCCCTGGGACCGGCGCAAGGCATCAAGCGCATTGATCATGTTGTTGCGTCCCGCAAGCTGCGCACCAGCGACATCGGCGCGAAACTCACGCCGACGCGAGAACCACATGACCACGGCGCTGGCAAGAATGCCGAGCAGAATTTGCGCGATGATGCTGGTCACGAAGTATCCGATGCCAAAGCTGCTGTTGTTTCGGAGCACCACCCGGTCCACGATCATGCCGATGATGCGGGAAAGGAAAATCACGAAGGTGTTCAAGACACCCTGAATGAGTGAAAGCGTGATCATGTCGCCATTGGCGATATGTCCTATCTCGTGTCCGAGCACCGCCTTCACTTGGTCTCGATTCATACCGCGAAGCAGCCCTGTGCTCACTGCAACGAGGGACTTGTTGCGGTTGGCCCCGGTGGCAAAGGCATTCGGCGCTGCTGAATCGAAGATCGCCACTTCCGGCATACCGATTCCTGCGCGTTCCGAGAGCTGGCGGGTGGTGCTCACAAGCCAGCGCTCTGTTTCATTGGAGGGCGACTCGATAACTTTAGCACCTGTCGCACGCTTGGCCATCCACTTGGATATCAGCAGCGAAATGAAGGCCCCGCCGAATCCGAAGGCCGCACTGAAAATCAACAACCCCGTCAAATTGATGCCGGTGCCCCCGAATGCGTTCGCCACAAAGGTCTCCAAGCCAAAGAACTTCATCACGACGCTCAGCACCAACATCACGGCGAGGTTGGTGAGGATCAGCAACAGAACACGGTTTAACATGGATTCATCTCCGCTGGGTATGGCGCAATACTTGTACAGTATATGGTGATGTACTCGGGGTTCCCAAGTGTCTATACGCACTCATTCGCACAGCCTGTTTCTTGTTCGCCACGGGGAGACCGAGTGGAATCGTGAAGGAAGGATTCAGGGGATACTCGATTCTCCCCTTACAGACCGGGGTAGGACGCAGGCGCGGGTAAACGCTGAACTCCTGAAATCCTTCGGTGTCACTGACATTCTGGCCTCTCCGCTGGGGCGCGCCGCGGATACCACTCGCATCATAGTCGATGCCATGAATGCCAAACATTCCTTTGACGATAGGCTCAAGGAACGCAATTGTGGTGCCTGGGGCGGACTGACCTGGGATCAGGCCGAGGGAGGCTATCCGGAAATCTGGCAGGCTCGATCAGAGGATCCATATCGATTCTCTCCGCCGGGCGGGGAGAGCCTCGTAGAGGTTGAGCCTCGAATTCGGACACTGCTCCGCGACATCGATGCTCTGGTCTCTGAATTGTCGCTGGAAGGAAGGCGGTTGGGCGTGGTCACCCATGGAATCACCATGCGCGTGCTGCTCAAATGCCTGCTTGATCTCGAGCCGGGGTTCGTGAGCAGGATTCGTTGTCCAAACGATGTCGTCTATGAGGTGACCACCAAGGGCGCGTCGCGCGAGTGCCAGCACTATGTGGGAGGGGAAGGACCAGTCTCCGGTCTGTATCTCAGCGCGCCCGGAGTGATGCAGAAGAGCTAGTTTTCTATTGCATTCACGAGCTTGGCGTTGGGCGGGGAAGCGGGTATGGTGCGAGCTTTCGTCTGTAGGAAACGTCAATGAAAGTCGACACCGGGCTCACCCACGAATTCAGCAAGATCGCAGCGCAAGCAGCCAAGCTTGAGGAAATTGGTTACGACGGCCTCATGACCGCCGAAACCAGTCACGACCCATTCTTGCCGCACGCGATCGCAAGCCAAACTACCAGCCGTGTTGATCTGATGACGGGCATCGCTGTCGCCTTCGCGCGCTCGCCCATGACTCTCGCAGGTACCGCGCATGATTTGAATTCCATGTCCAACGGTCGCTTCGTGCTCGGGCTTGGCTCGCAGATTCGCGCCCATATCATCAAGCGATTCAACATGCCTTGGTCGTCGCCAGCCAAGCGCATGCGCGAGTTTATTTTGGCGATGCGTGCCATTTGGACAACTTGGTACGAGGGAGCGCCCCTCGCGTTCACAGGTGAGTTCTACAACCACACCTTGATGACGCCTTTCTTCACGCCGACCGACACCGAGTATGGACCTCCGCGTGTATTTCTTGCCGCGGTCGGCCCCTTGATGACAGAGGTTGCCGGTGAGGTTGCCGATGGCTTGCTCGTACACGCCTTCACGACCGAGAAATACCTGCGTGAGACCACGCTCCCAGCCTTGGAGCGTGGTTGGGCCAAGGCTGGAAAGTCGCGTGAAGATTTCGAAATCGTGTATCCCATGTTCACCGTCACCGGCGATACGCAGGAAGCAGTGGATAGCGC
>CAZNYE010000186.1:0-3923 GCA_964577185.1 uncultured Pseudomonadales bacterium
CTCGGTGACTACGTCAGCACATTCAATGGCACCTCCGCGTCCGTGCCCAACGCCTCGGGGGCCATCGCCCTGCTGCTCGGCCGGCATCCCATGCTGACCTGGCGAGACATCAAGTACATACTCGCCAAGTCGGCACACAAGATCGATCCTGATACTCCCGAATTCAAGGTTGCCTTTGGTGGCAAGCCAGCCGTTCTACGGCATGCCTGGAGCACCAATGCGGCGGGCTATCACTTCCACAACTGGTATGGGTTCGGAGCCATCTCGGTGGACGACGCCTTGGCGCTGGCAGAATCCCATACACCGAATAGTTTTGGCACCTTTGAGGATGGCAGCATCTTCAGCAAGACTGAAGCGGCGAACATTCCAGACAATGATGGGGCCGGAGTTTCGCAATCCTTACGCGTGTCGGGATTTGCGGACACCGCCAGGGTCGAAGCCGCGCAGCTCAGTATCCAGGTCACCCATCCTTTCACCAATGATCTGGGCATTTATCTCATATCGCCCTCTGGCACGGAGAGCATTCTGCATCCCGTGTTCAGCGAGACGCTGGTAGGCAACGCGAATCTCGATTGGAACCTGTTGAGCAATGCCTTCTATGGGGAATCGCCCGATGGAGACTGGACGCTCAAGGTGATCGACGCCGCATCAGGGGACACGGGAATACTTGATTCATGGAGCTTGACCCTCTGGACGGGCGAGATACCAGCGAAGGAGTAACCTCGTCGTGGGATTCGCGTGTGTCCCAGACGTTGTTCCCAAGGGAATTGAATCCCTGACGGTCTATGCGCGTGCTCGTTCCTGACGGCGTAAGGTATCGAAACCCAGGGGCGTTTCGGTCAATCCCACTTCGGGGGTCGTTTTTCTAGGAACGCCGTGATGCCTTCGCGGGCATCTGGGCTCTTGACACAGGCATCGATCTGCTCGCGCAGATATGGCAAGGCCTCGTCAAACGCCATATCCTCCTGCCGGTTGTAGGCGGCGAGGCCCATGCGCATGGTGTTGGGCGCAAGCCGAGAAAGCTGCTCGGCAATTTCGGACACGCGGGTGTCAAGGGACTCAGCCTCAACACATTCGTTGATCAATCCATAGCCTGCCGCTGTTTCCGCGTTCATCGGCTCACCGCGCATGATGAAATCAAGTCCCGCACGCTTCGGCATGAGCCTGAATAAACCAGCCATGACCATGAACGGCCAGATGCCTCTCTTAATCTCCGGTGCCGAGAAGAGCGCATGACGGGCGGCAATGGCGTGCGTGGCGTTGCACACGAGAAGCAGCGCTCCGGCCAGCACGCTGCCCTGAATTTTGGCGATGATCGGCTTATTCAGGTGCCTTATCCTGAGGCCGACATCATCCGTCTCACCGCGCTTTGGAACCGTGGAGGTCGTCGCATCTGGCACATCTCCCCGCATGCCGCGAAGATCCGCACCCGCGCAAAACACGTCGCCATTGGCCGCCAATACGACCACGCGGATCCCGCGTTCTTGCTCAGCATAGTCAAGGGCATACACCAGTTCCGTCACCATGACCGAGTTGAGCGCGTTCTTGCGATACGTGCGATTCAGCGTGATGGTGAAGACGTGTCCTGCCCGTTCAAGTTCGACGGTTTCGAAGACCAATCCGTCAATAGAGAGTGGTGCCTGGCTTTCTTGGCTCATTGTGTGTGTCCTCGCAGAAACTTCAGTCGCTTATTCGTCAAGCAGGCTGACAGGCACATCGATCAGTTTGGCGCGCAGATACTCGCCGAGGGATTTCGCCTGTCCGTCAAGTCGGCTATTCGATGAGACCCCTTCCCGCAGCACTCCGTGGATGAAGAAATTCAGCGCGCGCAGATTCGGCATCTCAAAGCGCTCGATTCGATATTGCGCCATGTCTGGCAACAGCGTCTTCAGTTGCTCCACGGTCAGGAAGTGATACAAGAAGGAATAGCTGTCGTCGTTCTTCGCCCAGACCCCCAAATTCGCGGAGCCGCCCTTGTCACCGGAACGGGTACCGTAGAGCCTTCCGAACGGAAGACGCCTTGTCTCTCCGGAAGGCATGGGGACAAGCTGCGCGGGAGGATGTTGACAGTCAATCTCCGGCAGACCAAGCTGGCTGGTGGGTGGGACATCGGTGATCTTCCCATCCATGTGTACGCGCTCAACGACATGGCGACTGTCCACCAAGGCCGGCCAATGGGCCAGAACAGGCGACCCAGAGCCAACCACAGAGCGACCGCAGTAGCCGGGATAGTTGGCGAGCCCAAGTTCGATGACCTTGGCAGTATAGAGACGCCCAACGAGATTTGGATCCTTTGAGCGCAAGTCGATGCACAGGCTCGCAAAAGCCTCTTCGTTGCTGTTTGGGTCTTCCTTGTCGGTGCGCCGAATTTCGACCGTGACCTCATCGAACTGATCACGACCCCCGAGCGAATCAAACAGCGCATCGGTCAGAATCTCCGCCTTTTCCTCTATGTCCAAGCCGGTGAGCAGTAGCTCAGTGTTGTTGCGGTAACCGGCGAATGCGTTAATGCACACCTTATGGGTGGGAGGTGGGCTCGACCCTCGGCAGCCGCTCACACGCACGCGATCCTCTCCCACTTGTTCTATCTTCAATGTATCGAAGTGAGCAACCACGTCAGGGTTCAGGTAGGCGGGAGCGCGGATTTCGTACAGCAGTTGGGCGGTGACCGTGCCGACGGATACCAATCCGCCGGTACCAGGATGCTTGGAGACAGTGAAGCTGCCATCTGCTTCGATTTCCGCGATTGGAAAGCCGACCTGCCTGTAGCTGGGCACTTCTTGAAGGAATGAGTAATTGCCGCCGGTGGTTTGAGCACCGCATTCGATGATGTGACCAGCCGCGAGCGCACCGGCGAGCGCATCGAATTGGTCTCGTTTCCAGCCAAACTTCCAGGCGGCGGGGCCGATGACCATGGCGGCATCGGTCACACGCGGGCAAATCACCACGTCCGCGCCGGCGTCGAGCGCGTGCTTGATACCCCAGGCGCCGAGGTAGGCGTTGGCGGTGACCGGTTGGTAATCGGACTCAATAAGCGCGATGCCGCGATCAATGTTTGTAAAGGCCTCGCCTGCTCGCTGCAAGTCCCCAAGTCGCGGCAGTAGGTCGTCACCATCAATATAGGCGACCTTGGCCACCACGCCGCGCTCCGTTGCCAGGTTCTCCACCTGGCTCGCCAACGAGGCTGGGTTCAAACCACCAGCATTGGTGACGATCTTGATGCCGCGCTCCATGCATGGTTCAAGCACGTCTTGAAGCTGCTTCAAGAAGGTGCCCACATAGCCCATGTGCTGGCCGCGGTCCCTGCGCTGATTGTGCAGAATGGCCATGGTGAGTTCGGCCAAATAGTCGCCGGTCAGTACATCGATTGGACCGCCCTCAACCATCTCTCGCGCCGCTGACAGGCGATCTCCATAAAAGCCACTGCAATTCGCAACGCGCAGAACGTCTGCTGATCTGGGCATTCTTCATTCTTCCCTGAGAAGGTCAAAGCATTCTAGCCATGATCGGGCCTGTGGGTCCGCGTTATCTACAGACCGGAAACCAGAGGAAACTCCATCGCTACGGCGACTTGATTCATGCGACGATCATAGCTGGCAAGTTCGATGCCCTGACCATTGGCTCTCAGATGATGCATGGTGGCAAGGTGCAGGGCATCGAGTGTGCGGACGGGCCGCGGGAAGGGATGTAAGGCTCGTTCAAGAATCGGGGGCACGAGCTCGACCAACGCCACGCCTTCAACCAATTGCCGCGCCCAATCGCCATATGAATGGTTCAGGCTGCGGGCGTTCAATCGTGTCCATATTTCGTACTCAAAAAGGCGGCTGGCGACAAGGGGCTGTTCCCACAGAGTCGGTGGCGGTCTGCGGTCTTCAGCGAACAATTGTGAGAGCGCAACCGAACTATCAATGTAAATCATCGAT
>CAZNYE010000187.1:0-17790 GCA_964577185.1 uncultured Pseudomonadales bacterium
GTCCTGAACAAGGTCTAAGCAATCATCCAGCGCAGCCGTCAACTTATCGAACAACTCGTGCACTTGTGCTTCGCTGACGATGAGCGGTGGACATATGGCGATCACATCTCCGAGTGGGCGCACCGCAAGGCCGCGTTCATAGGCGCGTTCACACACCTTGGCACCGACGGCAAGTGATGCATCGAAGGGAATGCGTCTTTCACCATTGGCCATGAGTTCGACGCCGCCGAGCAGTCCCTTGCCGCGAACCTCACCCACCAACGGATGGTCGGCAAGTCCTGACATGCGCGCCTGCATGACCTCGCCGATTTCGACAGCCTTGGCGAAGATGTCACGTTCCTCGTAGATTTCAAGTGTGCGCAGCGCAACCGCACAGCACACCGGATGTCCGGAATATGTGAATCCATGACCAAAGGTCGGCGTGTCCTTCACTTCCTTGAAGGGTTCGTACATGAATTCAGGGATGATCACGGCACTGATTGGGAGGTAGGCGGAGGACAGCGCTTTGGCGACCGACATGGTGGTGGGTTCAATTGGGAAATGCTCGACTCCGAAGGCCCGGCCGGTGCGCCCGAATCCACAGATCACCTCGTCATCAATGAACAGAATGTCGTTCTCATCGAGTATCGGCTTCAGCTTGTCGAAATAGCCCACGGGCGGGGCCATAACGCCTCCCGCGCCGGTAATGGGTTCGGCGATAAACGCGGCGATGCTATCCGCGCCCTCGCGCCTGATCAGCGCCCTAAGGTTGCCGAGGATGCGATCCGTATAGTCTTCCTCGCTTTCGCCATCTTCGTGGTCGCGGTAGTAGTGTGCGCGATCGGTTCGCAGAACCTGAGGAAGCGGCAGGTCGAAATGCTTGTGAAAGGGTGGCAATCCAGTCAGGCTGCCGCTGCCGATGCCAGTGCCGTGGTATCCGGCTTCGCGCGCAATGATCTTCTTCTTCTCCGGTTTTCCTATCAGGTTGTGGTAGTACCACATGAGCTTGATCTGGGTGTCGTTGGCATCGGAGCCAGACAAGCCGTAGAACACGCGGCCTGCATTGAAAGGCACCATGCACTTGAGCTTCTCGGCGAGAAGTATGGCGGGTTCGTGCGACACACTTGCGAATAACTGGGCGTAGGAGAGCTTGCGCATGGTCTCGCTGGCCACGCGTATCAGTTCCTCTTCTCCATAACCGAGGGCGGTGCACCAGAGACCTGCAAGTCCTTCGAGATATTGCTTGCCATGTTCATCGTAGACATAGACGCCTTCGCCGCGCATGCGCATGCTGGGCCCCTTTTCGTGATGCGCGGGCAGCGGGGTGACGGGATGTAGCAGGTGTTCAAGATCCTTTGCGGCAAGCGATCCGGGCGGTGCGAGGTTGTGAAGTGCGTCGGTCATGGTGTCAGTGCGTTGCCTCCATGGGGGGCGGTAAACTAGAGGGCGGGGATTATCTCACGTAGCGACAAGGGCAAAACCAATGAACCAAGACACACAAACACAAATCGAATCGAAGGTCTTTCGGCGCTTGCTGGCACATTTCGATGAGCGCAAGGAAGTACAGAACATCGAACTCATGAGCTTGGCGGGATTTTGTCGCAACTGCCTCTCCAAGTGGTACGTGGCGGCATGCGAAGAACTCGGTGAAGATATGGACTACGAGCAGGCTCGCGAGCTTGTCTACGGCATGCCCTACGCCGACTGGAAAGCGAGGTATCAGACCGAAGCCACACCGGAACAGCTTGAGGCCTTTGCGCGGCACTCTCATGACCACTAGAGTCTATGTGCAAGGCATCCGAGGCCGCATGGGCCAGGCCGTGCAAGCCGTGGTTGAGGTGTCCGACGCCTTCTCTCTGACCACTGAAGTGAGCCAGGCTGATGTGCTCGTTGACTTCAGCAGGCCGGAGGGCGCGCTCGCTGCCCTAGAGCAATGCGCGAACAACACAGTGCCGTTGGTGACCGGCACAACCGGGCTCACGGCCACCTGGCGAACGGCACGCGACGTGGCTGCCAGTCAGTTGCCGATTCTTGAGGCACCAAACATGAGCCTGGGCGTCAATCTCACCTACCTGTTCTTAGAAATAGCTGCGGCTTCGATTGGGGCGGAGGCTGATATAGACATTATCGAAACGCACCATGTTCAAAAGGTTGATGCGCCATCTGGTACCGCGCTGCGCATGGGGGAGGTCATCGCAGACGCGCTTCCCGAGGGTGTCGATGGGGCTGAAAAGGTGAGGTATCACAGCCTTAGGGCCGGCGATATCCCCGGCGAACACCGCGTCAAGTTCACGCTCCCCGGCGAACAAGTCGAGATCGGGCATCTTGCGTTCGATCGCGCCATCTTCGCTCGTGGCGCACTGAGAGCCGCCGAATGGCTGCAAAATAAACCGCCCGGTCTGTACTCCATGCGAGACGTGTTGTCGTCGAGCAAACTCGCGAGCGCACCGTGACCCTCGCATCCCGCTGCCGGATGTCGCGAGAGCTGGCGCGGATATTCAGAGCTTCACCAGCGGAATGAATCGTTCGGAAATCAAAGCCCGATTCGCCGAGCCGTGAGATAATCGCCCTTATGAAATCTCCGCATTGGGCAATTCAATTAGATGAACCAGAATAACGCGGCAGTCGATCCGCAACAAGAAGAGGCCAAGCTCCAAAAGGAAAAGAAAGAACAAGCACTTCCGGGGGTCACGCGCACCCTCTATAAGCACCGCAAGCTGACGATCTTTGGTGAGATTAGCCAAGACATAGCTCGCGAAACCTGTCAGCAACTGCTCGCCATGTCATTGATTGGCGAGGAACCCATTACCATTTACCTGAGTTCGCCTGGAGGTCATGTGGAATCGGGTGACTCCATCTTCGATATGATCCGCTTTGTCAAACCGCGGGTACGAGTTCTTGGCACCGGATGGGTTGGAAGTATTGCCACCCACATTTACCTTGCGGCGGAAAGGGAGGATAGGCTGGCGCTGCCCAACACGCGATTTTTGATTCATCAGCCGGCAGGTGGCGCTGGCGGTGATGCCTCCGACATAGAAATCCACGCGCGCGAGCTATTGAAGACCCGCGAACGAATCAACAAGATTCTGGCCGAGCGGACCGGTCAACCGCTCGATAGAATCGCCGAGGACACCGAGCGAGACTATTGGATGAGCGCCGAAGAGTCGCTCAGCTACGGGATCGTTGGCAGAATAATCGAATCCATTGATCAGCTTGAAGGTTAGTTCACGGCTTCCCTCTATAGGCCTTGCCGCACTGCCTCTACGTGCGGATCGTTTCCTCCGAGCGCTCGCACGGATTCGGCGAGGCGTTTCACGTAGTCAAGATTGGTTCCGGATGGCCCCGCCGAGCGACGTACTTGCTCAAGAATTTCCTTCAAGGGCGCCTCTCCGAGAAAGGCGTGATTTCCCTCTCGCGCGAGATAGGTAAGGGCTGGGGTTTCGACGCACTCCAATTCGGGCTGAAGCGGCAGACGTTCCCCCTTTCCTAGGAGCACATTTACGTGAAAGCGCTGGTAGCCGTTCTTTTCTCGATAGTCGAGCGCATTCAGCACTTCGTCGTGATCGGCCGAGGCGATCAGGTAGGCCGCGCCATCGCAATAGCCAGTATTGTCCGCGATGAGAGTGACTACCCGTCCCGGCGCGTCGTGAGTTCCCCGATGATCGTGCGACCCCTGCCAGAATCGGCGCACGTAACCGGGCAGGCGGGCGGCTCGGCGAGCCACATAGGGAAATTCTGTGCGCCAGATGATCGACCCGTAGCCGAACAGCCATACGTTACCGGGCGCGTTCACGCGCTATGAAGAATTGGCTGCGATCTCTGCGACCAGTGTGTCTTCATCGGGGAATTCTCCGGTCTGGTGCTTTGAGTAGACCAGATCTCCATTGACGTGCACATCGAATATGCCACCGCCACCCTCGATGAGCCGCGTCGATACAGCGAATCGAGTATCTAACTTGGATGCCAAACTGACAGCCGTAGGTTTATAGTTTCACTGTACGCAGTAGGTGATCGAGATATCCATTCTTAGATGCCGGTTTTGAGCTTGGTCGGAGAAGTGACTTTCTGCTGCCAGTATACGAAAAACTGCGGGCAGGGATGTAGTCTGCAAGAGAGGAGACCCAAATGGACAAGGTAGTGGCGGAACTGATCGACGCGCTTGGCGAGAAGCAGGTGTTGCTCGGCGACGATGTGCACAACCGTAGCGCTGGCATTTGGCGTATGGATACCATCAAGGCGAAGGCGATCATGCGTCCTCGTTCTACCGAAGAGGTGAGCATTGCCCTCGAAATTTGTAATGCGCGGGGACAGAGTGTGATCGCTCACGGAGGGCTGACGGGGCTGGTCGAAAGCGCTATCACCAGTGAGGACGACATCGCGCTCTCTCTCGCAGCCATGGATAAGATTGAGGAGATCAACACAATCGACCGGACCATGCTGGTTGAGAGCGGTGCCATACTTCAGCGCATCCAGGAAGCGGCTGATGATGCCGGCATGCTCTTTCCCTTGGATCTTGGCGGACGGGGAAGCTGCACCATAGGCGGCAATATTTCCACCAACGCCGGCGGCAATCGCGTTGTGCGCTACGGCATGGTGCGTGACATGGTGCTTGGGCTCGAAGTGGTGCTCGCCGACGGTACCGTGCTCTCCTCCCTCTCAGGCATGATCAAGAACAACGCCGGCTATGATCTGAAGCACATGTTCATTGGTAGCGAGGGCAGCCTCGGGGTAGTGACGCGCGCGGTTCTGCGCCTGCGGGAGAAGCCGAAGAGTGAGGTCACGGCGTTCGTGGCAACCGATGAATTCTCCAAGCTTGAGCAGCTCTTGAAGCGCATGGATTCTGGATTGTCGGGTCGATTGAGCGCCTTTGAGGTGATGTGGAATAATTTTTACAAGATTGTGACCACCCCGCCCGCAAAGCAGACGCCGCCGCTTTCTCACGACTACCCCTACTATGTGCTCGTTGAGCTCTTGGGCGGAGATCAGGCGGGTGATCAAGAACTCATGGAATCCCTACTGTCGGATTGTCTTGAAGAGGGCGTAATTCTGGATGCCGTGCTGGCATCCTCTGGTGCGCAGCGGCAGGAGCTTTGGGCGATGAGAGACGATGTGGAGCAGGTTCAACGCCTTGGTTTTGGCTGCACCTTCGATGTCAGCATGCGTGTCTCACACATGCAGGCATACGTGGCCGAGGTCAATAGGCGTATGAAGGAATCGTTTGGTGACTACCATCTCATCACTTTCGGGCACATGGGCGATGGCAACCTGCACTTTTATGCGGCTGTAGGCAGCTATAGTCCCGAGATTCGCCAGCGCATCGAGTCCGCAGTGTACGAACCCTTGGCGGACATAGGAGGATCTGTCTCCGCAGAACACGGGATTGGCCTAGAGAAGAAGCCGTGGCTTGGTATCTGCCGTTCAGAGCACGAAATCACCGTCATGCAGAAGCTCAAGCAGGCGCTTGACCCCAAGGGTATATTGAATCCGGGCAAGATCATTGATGCAGGCGAACAGTTGGCGGCTTGAGGCGTCGGCAGCAAACCTCCTGGTGCCAGATGGCGCTTGCGCCTCGCCGCACGCATGGAATACATTGCCTTCCTTCAGGCGCGTAGCTCAGTTGGTTAGAGCGCTACCTTGACATGGTAGAGGTCGTTGGTTCGAATCCGATCGCGCCTACCAGTTTCCAACAGCCTATAATTTGTCAGAAGTTCTTTTGACTGGGCAATAACAAATCACCTATCGAGTGGCCTCAATGTTCTCTGGTTGCGGAGGGTTGGACCTCGGTTTTATTGGTGGCTTTGAGTCCCTCGGCCAATCATATGACCGTCTGCCTTTCGAAATTGTCTGGGCAAACGAACGCAATGAAAGAGCTTGCGATACATACCGGCATAATTTTGATCACCAAGTTATTTCCGGAGACGTATGGGACTGCCTAGATTCGATGCCTTCCAGTGTGGATGTGATCGTTGGCGGATTTCCTTGCCAGGACATATCAGTGAACAACCATCGTGGGCTCGGAGTGAATGGTGCGCGGAGCGGTCTCTACGCGGCAATGGTCGAGGCGGTGAAGCGAGTGCGCCCAGCGGCTTTCGTGGCGGAAAACGTGCGCGGACTGTTCATGAAACGCAATCGTGGTTCATTAGACAAGGTGGTGAGGGATTTTTCTGACTTGGGCTATTTCTTGAGCGTAGAGCTTTACAATTCCGCCAACTATTCCATTGCGCAGACTCGCGAACGAGTCTTTATTGTTGGAACCCAAGACGACTCGTTTAGACCGCCGCTTGCTACCAAAAGGAAAGAGTCATGGGTAACCTCAAAGGACGCAATTTCAGACTTAATGGAGCGTCCCAGAGACGAGCGCTGGAGTCACATATGGAGTGAGGCGAATTCAAGCCCGGAGCAAGGCAGTCGGCGACTCAAGGCCGATCGCCCAGCGTACACCATTCGAGCCGAATGCCACGGCAACATCCACTATCACTATTTGCTTGATAGGCGTATATCCATGAGAGAGGCC
The DNA here is from genome assembly GCA_964577185.1 of uncultured Pseudomonadales bacterium. Taxonomy (GTDB): domain Bacteria; phylum Pseudomonadota; class Gammaproteobacteria; order Pseudomonadales; family Azotimanducaceae; genus Azotimanducus. The sequence continues at coordinate 6,494 of CAZNYE010000187.1, forward strand.
GCACGAGTCCAGTCTTTTCCAGATGACTTCATTTTCAAGGCGCGCCTTAGAGAAACCGAACGACAAATCGGAAACGCCGTTCCACCAGTCTTGGCTTGGCACATCGCGAAATCACTGGCGAGTGGTCTTGGTTCCTGACCAGTTGGCTAGAAAGAGAGTTTTCACGGCCGGCCCTTGATGGAATTAATCGAATTCAATCGATTGCTTGATCTAGCCTGTGGGGAGTTGGACAGGCTTGCGAAGACTGAAGGCTTCGTAGACTCAGGGTCTTTTGAGAAGAGGACACGGGTCGTATTGGCCAAACACGCTCCTAAAGAACTCGAAGTGGACTTTGATCCGCATCCGCAGGTATTTCCCGATGTTTCATTGGGCAGATTTGGCATCGAATGCAAATTTACACGCAGTGATTCGTGGCGAACGGTTGCCAACAGCATCTCAGAAGGAATGCGGGACAAGAGCGTAGAGCATGTTTTTTTGCTTTATTGCAAGGCGGGCGGAAGTCCGGAAGTTCGCTATCGGCGATATGAGGAGTGCGTCATGCATGTGCGTACTTCCCATGTCCCACGATTTGAAGTGGACGTGTTCGCAGAAGAAAGTTTATTTGCAAGATTTGGCGTGTCATATGGCGAATTCGCTACGATGCCTATGCATCGAAAAATGCAGTATGTCCGCGAATACGCTCGGTCGCGATTGAGTCCTGGAGAACGGCTGTGGTGGCTGGCAGATGATTCAACAGATATGCACACCCTCTCGCTCGGGGTCCGTCTATACACGAATCTATCTCAAAACGAAAAAAGACGGCTGAGGGCAGAAGCCGCCGTACTATGCCCGTCCATCGCCAAACCATCGCGTTCGAGGGGCAAATACAATGATGCGGTCTTGTACCTCCTCACCTATCGTGGGGTGCTTGTATTTCAAGCGCGCGATCTGTTTACCGCTGGAAGCGTTGCACTCCGAAGCGATTCGACGCGAGGAGGAAACTACTTGCTTCGCTCGCTCATTGACATTCAGTCAGAAATCGAAACAGCGTTCAGCACGTTGCCTGACGAAGTGATTACAGAATACTGGGGAAGGGCCGTTCCGATTCGTGATAGAAAAGCCGCTTGGCTTGAAATGCTTGATTCGCACGCCGTGGGCTGGATTCCGTCAAGAAAACTGTTTCGAAGTTGACGCGGATTGGCTGGCCTCTGCACCTGCTCCCAGAGTAGCCTTAGGAAACATCGTCTAAGAAACTGCGCAGCGAATCTGCACGGCTCGGGTGGCGGAGCTTGCGGAGCGCCTTGGCTTCTATCTGGCGGATGCGTTCCCGCGTCACGTCAAACTGCTTGCCCACCTCTTCCAAGGTGTGATCCTGGTTCATGTGAATCCCAAAGCGCATACGCAAGACCTTTGCTTCACGCGCCGTCAAGGTGGACAGGACGCTGTTTGTGGCTTCCTTGAGGCTTTCGGAAGTCGTCCTATCCAAGGGCGAACTCGCGGAAGTGTCTTCAAGGAAATCGCCGAGATGCGTATCCTCATCGTCGCCCACCGGGGTTTCCATAGAGATAGGTTCCTTGGCGATCTTCAACACTTTGCGCACCTTATCCTCAGGCATTTCCATGCGTTCGCCAAGCTCCTCGGGCGTCGGCTGACGCCCCATTTCCTGCACCATTTGCCGCGAAACGCGATTGAGCTTGTTGATGGTTTCTATCATGTGCACCGGGATACGTATGGTGCGCGCCTGATCGGCGATCGAGCGCGTGATTGCTTGCCGAATCCACCAGGTGGCATAGGTCGAAAACTTGTAGCCGCGCCTATATTCGAACTTATCGACAGCTTTCATCAGTCCAATATTGCCTTCCTGGATCAGGTCGAGGAACAACAGGCCGCGGTTGGTGTATTTCTTCGCAATAGAGATCACCAAGCGCAAGTTCGCCTCGACCATGTCGCGCTTGGCATGGCGAGCCTTGGTTTCTCCCATGGATATTTCGCGGTTGATACTGCGAATTTCCTGAACAGACAGGCCGAGCCCGGCGCAGTGCTCCTTGAGTTTGGCTTGTGCGCGAATGATCTCGGGTCGGAACACAAGCAGGCGCTTGTTTGGTTCCTGTTCCGAATTGATCTTCTCGTCAATCCATTCAGGATTGAAGGGACTTTGACGCATCCACTTGAGTACTTCCTGGCGCGGCAGGCCAGCCCTGCGGCTGCAGAGGATGAATATCTTTGTCTCTTGTTCCTTGACAAGTTCGAGCGACCCGCGCGGCATTTCCATGATTTCGACGAAATGGCGCGGTGCCAGCTTGAGCATGGAAAAGGTCTGTCCGAGCTTCTCCATGGCACCTTTGGCCTGTTGGCTATCGTAGCCATGGTCGGCTATCGCCTTGCGAGTCTGGTTGTGGTAACGCTTAATAAGCGTGAAACGACGTTGAGCCTCCTTCGGGTCTGGTCCCTTGGGCTTTTCATCGTCCGAATCGTTCTTGGAATCTTTGTCTTCTTGGCTGTTAGGGCGGCTTATTTCCAGGTCAGGATCAAGGTACCCAGCCAACAAGTCTCCAATACGCTCGCGTTCCTTGACCTGCTTCCAAGTCTGCAGGACGTATTCAACCGTGCCCGGAAACCTCGCCATGGCCCTCATCATGTCGCGCAGGCCTTCTTCAATACGCTTGGCGATCGCGATTTCGCCCTCGCGCGTGAGCAAATCCACGGTGCCCATTTCACGCATATACATGCGCACCGGGTCTGTCGTGCGACCCGTCTCTGATTCGACTGCGGCGAGTGCCGCGGCGGCTTCTTCCGCGGCCAGTTCATCGGTGGTTGAATCACCGGTCTCGATGAGTTCATCCGCGTCCGGCACCTGCTCGAAGACGCGGATTCCCGCACCTTCGATCATAGCGATGATCTCGGCTATTTCGTCAGTGTCGAGAATTTCCTGCGGCAGGTGGTCATTGATCTCGCCGTAGGTGAGATACCCCTGCTCGCTACCCTTCGTGATGAGTTCCTTGATATGAGAGTGAGCTTTCTGCACGTGCCTTCAACTGATGTTCAAATGATATTCAAGTGATATTTGTTGGGTGAAGTCAATGGATGAGCCGATCCGGCCCAACTTGCGCCGCAACCACGAATTTTGCCCAACACATCACTATACTCAAGGCAGGAACCACTGGCAATAGCTCATTTCCACCCTAATTTCCACCTGGTTTCCACCTCGTCTTCACCCAAGTGATTGACCATCTCCCCATGCGCACCCAAGGGCCCTGCGTCCAGCGGTACCGGGGCCATGTTTAACTCTCAACATTCATCCCGCTCACGAACCCTTGAGGATTCTGACGAAAAAACGCCCGCAACTGTTCGTACACATCGGGAAACGTGTCGAAAAGCGCACTCGGCGCCGCGAAGAAATACTCAACACAGACGGCGAAGAACTCGGCGGGGCTGGTTGCTGCGTACTCATCGATAAGCGCCCCATCACCCGCGTCCAAACTAAGACATAAACGCTCAAAGGCCGCTGAAAAGACCTGTTGCCAACGCTTCGCGTCCATACCTGGAGGAAGCGGCGGCGCACCGTCGCAGATGCCTGATCGCTCATCAAGCTTGTGCGCAAACTCATGCAACACGAGGTTCTCGTGCGAGGCCCCGCGATGCGGCCGAGCTTCCTCCCAAGCCAGCACCACCGAGCCCTGCTCAATCGATTCCCCATCGAGCGCCTCGTATCCAGTGTGCACCACTCCAATCTCATCCTCTTCCTCGCGGTACGCAACAAACGCCTCTGGATAGAGGATGACCGTGCGCACCTCGGAAAAGTACTCAAGACCAAGCTCAAGCACGAGCAGACAGGCTTGCGCGGCAACGGACAGCCGAACAAAGGGGTCAACTTCGAACTCATGCGCGCCAGAGAAATGCACCCGCTGGCAGAAGCGCAATGCCAGCTTCCTCAGTGTCTCACTCCGCTTCTGATCGAGCGCATCGAAGAGCGTTGAGGACGCGAAGACCTCGTCCCAGAGCGCATCACTCTCAAGCAACGTCTTGTCACGGCGCGTTCGCATAGCGAATCCGGACCTGATTGACGAGAACGAGCGATTCACGCTTCGTTTGCACACTCGGCATCCAGAATTCGACCACCCTTGATGCCATTCAAGAAAGCGCTCGCATGAAGTTCGACCTTGGCGTTGAGGCATTGTGTCGTGCAGCACTTCTCCAGATAGTCACAGACTTCCCGTCCCTCTTCCGAGTCCGCCGACACTACATCGACCTTGCCATCGGGCCGCAACCTACAGGGAAGAAACCCAATTTCGCGTACTCCAGAGGTATCAGCCCGCGCCCAGGCGTAAAGCGTCATGCGTGATTCAGCGTGCAGCGGCAAAAGCGGCCAGCCCTCCCGAAGGGCAACTCCATAAAAACTCGGATCCTCTCCCTTGCCGTGCATGTTTTCAAGCAGATGCGGTGGCGGTTCCACTCGCAGGTCAAACACAAAGTGTCCGAGGCCGTACATGATGGGCTTGCCCTTGTACCACTCCATGCCACGCAAAACGTGATGGTGATGGCCGACCACCATATCCGCGCCCGCGTCTATGCGTTGCCGGGCTGTTCTCGTCTCGTGATCAGTCAGGTGGAAGGGCTTCATGAAGTTCCCCCAGTGGAAGCTGAAAATCACAAGCTCCGCTTGTCGGCCCGCCTTTTCGATGTCCTCGTAGAGGTTGGCGAGATCTTCGTCGTAGGGGACGGTCTTGATGACGGGATCAATGCCGGGCGCGTGATAGTTGGGCACTCGATCGACATAGAGGGTGTGCGCACGCATTGGCGCGAGTCCCGGTATGCCGGTGCGAGCTTCATAGCCGCTCGGAAAGATCGAGGAATAGCCAAGATCGGCGATGTTCACATTTTTCGATTCAATCACGGCTGGCTCGCGCGCGGAGTCCAAGTCATGTCCCACGCCACAGGTGGCCACTCCCTCGGCTCGCAATCGGTCGCGCGTATCGAGCATGGCGGCGTGTCCCGCGTCGACTATGTGGTTGTTGGTCAGGGTGAGCACATCGAATCCGAGCTCCGATAGGCGGCAAGGTTGCTCGGACTCGGACAGAGGATAATGGGAGAACTGGGCGCGGGATGCGGGTCGTCCGTATAGGGGCCCCTCCAGATTGCCGAACAGGACATCCGTTTGTGCAAACGCGCCGCGTACGGATTCAAAGGGCTCGGGAGGAGACTCGCGGTCGACGAGAAGGTCTCCCACAAACCCAAGCATGAGTGAAGGTTGTACCGATGGACTCATGATGCCCTATCCCGCAAACGGTCACTATAAATGCCTGAATAGACGCAATTCCAAGCTTGTTTGTCTCTTCCTTGCGCGGTATAACCGAACCCATCCGAATTTGAGGAATCTCTCCTGCTGGCAGCCTGCTGCCGACTGTGGGCCGTCTTGTAGATGAGATGACAATTCACGCGGAAACCACAGGCTACGGGCTCTCCTTTCCGCTTGTTGATATCGAACGTGTCGAGGTGCTGAAGGGTCCGCAAGGCACCCTCGATGGCGAAGGATCCATTAGCGGCACCGTCAAGTACCTCACGCGAAGCCCGACTCCGGGAGAGATTGTTTACGCGCGGAGGTCGCGACCGGATGCGCCTAGCCCGAACCGCACATTCCGTTAGACCTCAACCAACCCCTGCGCCATTGCCGCTTCTTCGCGCAGGCGTTCCGGCGAGCCGAGCATCTGCCGATTAAATCCAATGCGCTTAAACCAATAGTGCAGGCCGAGCAGGTCTGTAAAGCCCATGCCGCCGTGTACTTCGGTCGCGGTCTTGGCAACGAACTGTCCCACCTCACTCAAGTGCGCCTTAAGGTGGCAGGCGGCTTGCTGCCCTTCCTGCGGAGTTTCATCGAGCGTGTGCGCCGCGTACCAGGTGAAGGCGCGCGTCGGCTCGATATGTGCCGCCATTTCCGCACACATGTGCTTGACGGCTTGAAAGGAGGCGATTACTCGTCCGAACTGCTCGCGCTCCTTGGCGTAGGCGACGGCTTGATCCAACATGGCTTGGGACGCACCCAAAGTGTCGGCCGCCAGCATGACCCGGCCCGCATCAAGCACGGCCCGATGGATGTCCACAACCGAATTCGGCAGGGACTCTGCCGCCACGTCATTGAATTCGAGTTCCCCGATGGGTCGCGTTCGATCAATGGTCTCAAGGCGCCTGCGCAGCAAACCCGACGCATCCGCCACTACCAGATGAAGACCGCCTGAAACATCGCCCACAAGGTAGGCGTCGGCCTCAAAGTCAAGCACAAATAGGGATTTTCCATTGAGCTTGCCGCTTGCTGCCCTCACGCAAGCGTCCCCTCGGGCGCCAGATGCTTCCGCAAGCGCCGCTCCCACCACCAACTCTCCTGAAGCGATCTTCGGTAACCATTCACGTTGCTGTGTGGGAGTCCCAGCCAGCATCAAGGCTCGAGGCACCATGACCGCGTTGGCGGCGAATGCCACTGGTGTCACCCCATACCCAAGCGCCTCGGCGACCACGCAAGCGTCGAGCGCGCCGAGTCCCACGCCGCCCAGGGTTTCGTCAATGAGCAGTGCCGGGATGCCAAGTTCGGCGAGTCCCTGTTCCAAATCGCTTGCCCGCGCCTCATCGTCGTCAGCGAATCTGCGCACTCGATCAAGGCCGGCGTGTTCGGCGAGATAGCCACGCAAACTGTCTTGTAACAGTCGTTGCTCTTCTGAGAGTCCGAATTCCATGTCCTACTATCTTCCACTAAGCTGCTTGTGGTCGTGGCTCTCGCGGCATGCCGAGACCGCGTTCACTGATGATGTTCTTCTGTATTTGATTGGTGCCGCCGCCGATGATCATTCCGAGGTAGAACATGTAATTGAACTGCCAACTGCCCTGATCTTTAAGATAAGGATTCGTTCCGTAGGCAAGGCCGAGCTCGCCCAAGACATCTATGGCGAAGCCTTCGAGTTCATGCCTGAGTTCAGTCCCCTGCAATTTCACGATCATGCGAGCTAGGGCCCCCTCGGAACTGCCCGAGAGCCGATTGGAAATATTCCTGAGATCGTTGTAGCGATTCGCCATGACACGCCCCTGCAACCGCATGAGGCGATCACGAAATTCCGCCTTGTCGATAAGACGCACACCATCGACCGTTTCAGTGCGCATGAGTTCGATCAAGCCGCTTAATCGAGCCTGGGCTTGGTTGGGGTCTGCGAGCGAATCCCGCTCGTTCTTGAGGATGGTGTTCGCGACCTGCCAGCCATGGCCACGCTCGCCAACAATCTGATCTTCTGGCACCCGAACATCGGTGAAGAACACCTCATTGAAATTTCGCGTCATGGTCATGTCCACCAGCGGACGGATTTCTATCCCCGGCGTATCCATCTCAAACAGTAAGAAGCTGATACCGCGATGTTTGGGCGCATCGGGTTCTGTGCGCACGAGGCAGAAAATCCAATCGGCGATATGCGCGGTGCTTGTCCAGATTTTTTGTCCGTTGACCACCCATTCGTCGCCGTCGAGCACAGCACAAGTGCGCAGGCTGGCGAGGTCACTGCCGGCGCCCGGCTCGGAGTAGCCTTGGCACCAGACCATTTCTCCCGACAGTGTTGGCGGAATAAATTGCCTTCTCTGTTCCTCTGTTCCGACTTCAAGCAAGGTCGGCACCAGCATGCTAATGCCCTGTCCGCCAAGACCTGTGCTTGCACGCGCCTTGGCGAATTCTTCGCCGAGGATGTAGGATTTCAGTACGTCGGGCGGTTGTCCCGCGCCGCCATACTCGCGCGGAATGGTACGCGCGGCATAGCCATGCTCGATGAGCAGTTGCTGCCAGTTGAGGACGCTTTCATGACGCAGGTCGCTGGTCTTGGGGGAAAGATGGCCATGGGTCTCAAGAAAATTGCGTACCTCGGCACGAAAGGCCTGGTATTCCGGTCCAAAGGACAAGTCCATGCGTGTAGTACCGACATTTGATAGTAACTATTCGCCCCCCTTGACACTATAGGAACGAGTCGCTATGTCGCCTCCGATGGTGTGCTCACCCATTCCGCGCGCCCACAAAAGAGGCGTTGTCCTATGGCGTCAAGGGGGGCGAGTGACTACATTATATCCACTGTTGAAACTGATTCGCTTGTCCGAAGGACGAGGTGTGTCGTGCGGCTTGAGCCCTACAACTCGTGGGTGATTTCAATTCCCCAGGTGCGTCCAACCGCGACTGATCCGAACCAGAACACGCCAACATCGACAGAGGTGGCCAAGTAATTGTCGCCGTGGAAAGCGTCCTTGACGTAGCCGGCCACTTTGAAGGCATCACGTTCCCAGATGAGCGTGAAGTCCCATTCTCCGCGGGAAGGAAACTCGTTGCGACCCAAAGCCATTGGATCTGGCTGACCAAAGTTGCCGATGGTTCCATCCGCCCAAGTATAGAGTGCCATACCCGTCAGGTCACCCCAGCCGTCCGACAAGGGCTGCCAATAGGCCATGGCGGCACTGGCATTCCAATCAGGTTGAAAGCCAAACTCGAAATCCCCGGAGCGATCCACTCTTGGGCAGTTGGCGCGTGAAATACCTTGACAGGCAATGCGGTCGGGCGCCAGGAATTCTTCGTACACGCCGTCGATCATGCCAATGGTCAGGCGAAATTGTAGTTGTTCGGTGGCGAGGTATTGCGCTTCGATTTCCATGCCGTCGATGGTCGCTTCGGCAGCGTTGTTGACGACCGTCTCCGTCGCGGCCCCGAACTGGTAAATCTCGCTTTCGTGCTTGTCTTGATATTCGGAACGAAAAAAGGTCGCATTGAAGAGCAATCGATTATTGAGCAGATTTGATCTGAGTCCGACCTCGAAGCTGTCCACGATTTCGGGATCGTAGGGGCCGATGGACGAGGGTGTGGTCGCGCGCCCATTGAATCCGCCGGAGCGGAAGCCTCGCGACCATGACACGTAGGTCATGACATTGTCATTCCAGTTGTAGTCCAAGCTGATGCGTGGCGTGAACTCGGTCCAACTCTCATCGCCGTCCGAGTTACACATGAGTCCCGCGCTGCGCGCCGCCGCCATTTCTGGTGTCGGCGCGGCCTGTATCCAAGATTGGCCAACCAAATCAGCGTGGTCTTTCAACGCACCATCGAGTCCACAGCCCCAGGCGGTCGGTGGCAGGACACCGCTGGTATCTCCCGACACTCGCTGGAAGATGAAGAAATCTTTCTCCTCATCTGTCCAGCGGCCACCGACTGTGAGGCGTAGGTCGTCCGTGACTCGGTAGTAAACCTCGCCGAATATGGCTGATGCGGTCAGCTCTTGACCTGCATCGCCATCTGGTGACGGCATGGCGCCGGGCAGCCGACGATTGCCGAACACATAGACACTCGCGGTGATGAAGTAAGAAGACTCCACATAGTAGATTCCACCGACGAAATCGAACTTACCACCGTAATCGGAAGCGACGCGCAGTTCGGTGCTGAACTGGTCATACTCCTGCGGTCGCCAAGGATGAAAGATGTAGATGGGTGTACCTAGATTGTCCTCGTCGAGGAGTTCCTCTTCTTCCTTGTAGCCTGTGACCGAGGTGAAGCGAAGGTCGCCGTAATCGTAGTTGAGTTCGAGGGTGTATCCCTGTTGTTCTATGGCGTTATTAAAGGGTTGTGCCGAGATCGAGTATCTGTATCCATCCTGCTCGCCGAGTTCATAGCCATATTTGGCGCAGGCGATCTCGGGCACCCATCCATTCAGGGGTGCTAAAACCGTGCCGTGAATGTCGCAGAAGTTGCCGCCCAGAAACAGCGTCGTACCTATGGCGGTAGGCACCGCGCTTGGATTTCCCATAGCGAGACCCGCGAACAAGTTTCCGGTGATGCCACCCCACTGCGCGGCAGAGAGGCTTGGAACCGTCAGGTTGGTTGGCGTCGCGAGCGTGGAATCATCATCGATGTACTCGAGCGTGAGCAGGGCGTTGAAGTCATCCCTCGGTTCCCAGAGAAAGCTCGTATAGACATTGATGGTGTCTTCGCCGGGAATGCTATGACCGCGTCCGTCGATCTCACCCGTCATGAGATTGAAGTGCCCTTCTTCTTGAAAGCCGTCGCCCTTGTCAAGAAACGCGGCCACCTTGGCACTCAGGGTGTCGGTCACCGGAAAGTTCAGCACGGATTTGAGGTCGGTCTCGTTGTTGGCGCCGTAGCGCAATTGAGTACGCAGGCCGAACTCACCAGTGGGTCGGCTGCGGCGCACGTTGACCACGCCGGCAATGGTGTTGCGACCGAACAGCGTACCTTGCGGGCCACGCAAGATCTCCACCGACTCTAGGTCGAAGTTGTCGATCAATGCGCCTGTGTTGGTGACCAGCGCGACTCCATCGACCACCACACCCACCGCCGGGTCAAAGCTCTTCTCAAGATCGCCAAACACGATCCCACGCATACCGGCAAAGATTGCGTTGCCTGCGTAGGGCTGTCGCGCGAGGGTCACATTGGGTGACATCTTTGAGAACTCGCCAATGTTGTCCCCAAACGCGTTTTCTATGGCATTGGCATCAAACGCGGTGACCGACAAGGGCACGTCCTGCAAGGATTCTTCGCGCTTTCGCGCCGTGACAACGATCTCTTCAATGGCCAGCGCACCTTCGGAGGGTTCGGCGTTCACTGGGCTGGCAATCAGAAAAAATGGGATGAGGAAGGCGAAAGAGGTATAGAAGCACAGGGGCTTGGAGCCAACCTTTTGCCGCACATTCTGAGACATGGTCTCGCTCTCCGTGGGACGACACGGAGACTATAATGCAGATTGTTCGTGATCTTCTTCCTGCCGAGCACGGCCTATCAAAAAACTCTCGTAAAAGAGAGCATTGAGGCCTCATCGAGCAGGTGTCAACTCCACATGTGGCTACCACCGCAGAGCGTGAGTGCTTGCCCAGTCATGTAAGCGCTCGCATCGGAGGCCAAGAATACCGCCACTCCTTTGAGGTCATCAGGCACGCCAAGGCGCCTTAGGGGAACTTCTTCGTTCACCCGCTGCTCGGATTCGGGGTTGTCCCAGAGCGCTCGCGCAAAGTCCGTTTTCACGAGTCCGGGACATATGGCGTTCACACGGATTCCAAAGGGTCCAAGTTCGAGGGCGAGGTTTCTGACCAGGGCAATATCGGCGAGCTTGGAAACACCATAGGTGCCGAGCGTATCTGAAGCACGAAACGCGCCGGTACTTGAAGTAATCATGATTGAGCCAGAGCCCTTGGCCTTCATATCGGGAACCACCATTTGCGCGAGCCAGAGGTTTGCTTTGACATTGGTGGAGAGGGTCTTGTCGAACGCCTCGTCGGGAATGTCGGTGATGGAACCATAATAGGGG
>CAZNYE010000188.1:0-3367 GCA_964577185.1 uncultured Pseudomonadales bacterium
AGCCAACGATGATTGACACGAAAGACTGCGTCGAAGTCCTTGTCCTCAAGCGACCGAACCTCGCCCGCTTCCGATGAAGGGCCATTGCCAAGACACAGGATGCGCTTGGGTTGACCAAGTGCCTTGGCGAGCGATTCCATATCCGGAATCCGCGGCAAGCTTTGTTTTGACAGACTCTCAATGCCAGGCATGCGCAAGAGCCACCCTGCGAACCCTGTGTACTTCCTCGACATATCGACAACCGAGGCTTGCAGCGCCGCTTTGAGATTCGCCAATTCTCCTTGAGCCGAGTGAACTGGTATGCCGAACCGCCCGGCCGCGCACACGAGCGCATGGCCGCGCGAGGCACCGGCAAGGAGAATTGCCTGCGGCCTTGTGCGCGCGAAAAAAAGCGCAAGCATGGGATAGAAGGCGAGCGGTGCGTAAAGCGCTTGATGAATACCGGGCGGGCAGTCAAGGTATTCGGACTCGCTGGCAAGGAGAAAATTGACGCGCGGATTCTCGCTGGCAAGCTCGGCGACCAGGCCGGAGACACATTCGAAGTCCTCGCCGTTCCGCACCCAGACAATGACTCCCCGCCCTTTGCGACTCGGTACCCAACCGAGTCTCTCGGCAAGCGGGATTCGCCTCATGATGCAGGAGTCGCGCCTTCAAAGTAGCGCAATTTGATGCCAGGTCGAAAGAGACCCTTCCGCTTCTTCAATGCGAGATAACTTTTTTCCCCTGTGCAAAGTATCCAGTTCACAGAGGTATCCTTCCATGTGACTGCACGGCGCCTCGCCGCCGCCTCGACTTGCCCTTGCCACCACTCGGGCGGCATGACGGTGCAGTGGGCATTCTGGCCATCGGGCAGGCGCTTTTTCGCGGGAAAACAGGCCGCCACCAAATACAGAAAGCCGCTTGTCAGGGAAAACAGATCATCGAGCACCCATGGCACGTCTTCCTCCGGGACGTGCTCAAGCATATCGGTCGAAATCACGGCATCGAAGGGACCAGAAACCGGGGTCGCATATGGAGCATAGCCCGGGTCATAGCAGGCAATGGCAACCCCAGGCCACTCGGGCAGAATCTTCTGGCGACTTCCCGGCGGATGTTCGGGGCTGTCTTGATAGACGAGCCCCTTGCCTGAACCGTAGTCGAGCAACGTGCCGGGCTTGTGCCTTTGCACCAACTCGCTGATGGTTTCGAGATGGAGTTTGAGCATGCCGCCGCCGAAGGTGGCTTTTTTCTTCTTGCCCTGTTTCTCCAGTGGCGCGCCGGCAGCTCGCTCATGCATCTCTCGATACAAATCATGGAGGGCAAGTTGATGTTCGCTCGGATGTTCTTTGCTCCAAGGCGTGAATCCCGCCACGTCGGCCTCGCGCTCAAGTTCATGCCAGACATCGCCGACTTCGTTGGGCTCATACTTGAGTTCTCTTGGGAAGGGATGCCACGGCTGCTTGTGCAGGGTAGTGAAATGCAGAAGGCCCGAGTTGCCAGGAACATACTCGTTATCGCGGGTGTGCCAGCGAGGCGGCAGATGTCCCCACAACCCACGCTCCTGTGGCATGCGACGAAACACCTTGTGTTGGCACTCGCGCTTGGCTCGCTCCTCGTTCCAGACTTCGGACATGCGTTCGCAATCCATCAACATCACCGATGAATCGCGGTCATCTATGCAGAGTACGCCATATTCGCCCATATCCAGATCGAAGAGCTCGGCCGGGTCGTGCAGGTAGATCTGATCGACATCGTTGTAGATGGCCCGGCCTCGATTGCCCGCGAGCGATGGCACGGCATATCTGTAAGTCTTGAAGGCTGTTTTCCAACCATCGCGCTCGTATCCGATCAAATCCTTCATCAGAAAGACCTGGTATTCGCGAGCCGGATTGCGCACCTTCAATAGCGACCAGATGAACACGCGCTCAGCCCTGTGCTGCAATGGCTCGGTGCCAACGTAGATGCGAACGGGTGGGTGGGTACGGTCAACCCCGTTCTCCGCTGGCACGCGAAACAACACGGGTGCCGCTCTGTGCCCTGGCGCCCGCCTGGTTGAACGCAAGAGGCCACCGTACTTCCGATGGCGACGCTTGGTGGCGAATCGCGACATCTAGTGCGCCCTCTCGATATTGATGGTGAGCGACTTGCGCAGCGCATTGACTGGCGCATGAATCGGACGCACCGAATGCAATGAATTGAAAGTCTTCACGAAAATCAGGCACTGATTGGGCTCGAACGCATAGGTGTGGAGAATCTCGACCTCCGAGAATTCGAGCGAGCGATTGGCGTAATTGTAGGCATTCTTCGTGTCACGAACGCGATTCACGTCAGTGCCGCCGCCATAATCGAGTGGCCATTCGCCCTCGCCAATCATGGAGATCACCAGCGTGATGAGTTTCGCCGGCGCATCCGTGTGCGGCTTGAGACAACCGCCGGCGCCATGCACAATAGAAAACTCGAAGCGCGCGCTAAGTCGAGTCAGGTCGTAGGGAGGGCGACCGCGAAGGAGCGATGCAAGCACCCGCGCCCAAGCGCCCGCGGTGGTGATAGCCGCTGTGTCGAGCTTCAGATCTATGTGCCGCTCGCGCAGCATCTTCAGAATATCGCCAATGAATCCGCGCCGCTTGATGTAGGCATGGAAATCCCGCCACAGCGGATGCGACTGCACATACCGCCTATAGCGAAGCGGGTTGTTCTTTTCCGAGAGCGAAAGCTTGTCGGTATTGCCACGCAGTCGCTTCATTAGATTCAGATCGGGAAAGCCGGCAACCAATTCGAGATAATGGTCGGGCGCAAGGACTTTCTTCGCGAGGCCGATGGGAAAGGGCTCGTAGCGAAACTCGGTTTGATCAAAGGAAAACATCTACTAAGTGTCTTTGACAAAAAAGGTAACTACTCGCTCCTCCCGGTCAGCGGCGCGGGTGCAGCAGCACGGGCAGCTCGCGGTAGCCGTGGACGAAGGCCGAGCGCACCCGCACCGGCTCGCCGACCACCTCCACGAAGTCGAAGCGCCGCTGGATCTCCTCCCACAGGATGCGCAGTTGCAGTTCCGCGAGGCGGTTGCCCATGCAGCGGTGAATGCCGTAGCCGAAGGAGAGGTGCTTGCGCGCGTTCGGGCGGTCGATGACGAGCGCATCCGCATTCTCGAAGACCGACTCGTCGCGGTTGCCCGAAACATACCACATGACCACCTTGTCGCCCTCGCGGATCAGCCTGCCCCCCAGCTCGATCTCGCGCAGCGCCCGGCGCCGCATGTAGGCGAGCGGCGTCTGCCAGCGGATCATCTCCGGTACGAAGTTGGCGAGCAGGCTGTGGTCGGCGTTCAGCTTGTCGTACTGGTCGGGGTACTTGTTGAGGGCGTACACGCTGCCCGACATGGTGTTGCGAG
>CAZNYE010000189.1:0-7741 GCA_964577185.1 uncultured Pseudomonadales bacterium
CGTGTGCGCGGCTAGTCCAGCGGCGGTCATCACAGGCATGTATCGGACGAGCATTGGGGCGCATCACATGCGCAGCACGTTCCAGGAAGAAGAAGCGCTTGAGCGCGGTCTCATCAACTATGAGGTCGTTCCGCCGCCCGAGGTGCGGATGGTGAGTGAGTTCCTGCGCGAACAGGGCTACTACACGGCCAACAACTCCAAGGAGGACTATCAGTTTCATCCATCGCTGATGGCATGGGATGAATCGAGCCTTTTTGCGCATTGGCGCAACCGGCCGGCGGGTGTGCCCTTCTTCGCGGTGTTCAATTTTGGGGTCACCCATGAGGGGCAATTGTGGGCGCCGGCCCCCGAGTGGAATCTTCGCTATGGACGTGAAGTCTTCCCTCCAGATCGGGAGCAGCCCTTGGAGTGGCGCAAATTCGAAGAGGGCGAACAGAAAAAACTGTACGTGTCAGAAGACATTGAATTCGAAGTGCCGCCCTATCTGCCGGACACTCCAGCGGTGCGGAGCGACATGCTGCGCATGTATTCGAACATCGCCGAAATGGATAGCTATGTCGGCGTGGTACTGCGCCAGCTCGAGGAGGATGGATTACTGGAGAACACCATAGTCATGTGGTTCTCAGATCATGGTGGTCCATTGCCACGGCAGAAGCGCATGCTCTACGACTCTGGACTCTGGGTGCCGCTCATCATTCGGTATCCCGACCTGAGACGTGCCGGTGAAGTGGATGACACCCTGGTGAGCTTCGTGGACTTCGCGCCCACTCTGCTGTCGATGGTCGGAATCGAGCCTCCGAATTACATGCAGGGGAAGCCCTTCGCCGGTCCTCACGCCAAGTCTAGTGAGCCCCGCGAATACATCTTTGCGGCGGCCGACCGATTCGACGGCTACTACGACACGATTCGTGCGGTTCGCGATCAACGATTCAAGTACTTGCGCAATTTCATGCCAAACTCCGGCTACTACCTACCGCTCGCCTATCGTGAGCAGATGGCGTCCATGCAGGAGCTCCTGCGTTTGAGGGACGCAGGGGAACTCGATGAAGTGCAGTCGCAATGGTTTCGCGCGCACAAGCCCATGGAAGAACTGTTCGATACGCTGTCTGACCCGCACGAATTGCACAATCTCGCTGGCCATCCCATCCATGCGCAGCGACTCGAAAAAATGCGCGCCGCGCTTGACCGTTGGATGTCCGAAACGGGAGATCTCGGATTTGTGGATGAACAGGAACTCATCAAAGATTTTTGGCCCAACCTGGAGCAACCCAAGACCCAAGCGCCAGAGGCGCGCCTCGAAGGAGGACGGGTGGTGTTGATGTCTGACACCCAAGGGGCTTCGGTGGGATATAGGCTTTCGGGCGAAGAAATGCCGGGCCCGGGGTGGCGGATCTATTCCGAGCCTTTAGAGCTTCCCAAAGGCGTCACGCTTGAGGCAATCGCGCATCGTCTCGGTTACTTGCCAAGTGATGAGGTAATCTACACACGCCCTTGAAACCGTTCAGTGTGGATGCCTCAAGTACCTGCTGGCAAATCCAGTCACGCGCGTAGCCGCGTAGGGACGTTGGTTGGTCTGCTCGCCCTGTTTTTCGCAGATTGGGAGAAGATTGGGAGTAGAGCGTTGCGCTCATGGGAGAAGTCGGCGAATATGTCGTGATTGCCCGCAAGGACGGGTCATCCGAGGACTGGTATTTGGGTGCGCTCACGAACGAACTGCCACGCGAAATTGCCCTTGATTTGTCGCTTCTTGATTGCCAGCGGTCATATCAGGCGAACCTCTATCTTGAAAGCGGCGATGCCCATGGGCGGAACAATCCTTATGGCTTGTCCATTGAAGAGCGGGAGTGACCGCGGCGCACCGTCTAGCATTCAGACTTGCGCCGAGAGGCGGGGCGGCCATAGGGTTTGCGAAGAATTAGTTTCAATGACTGCGTGAGAAGTAAGGCAGGTACCCATGCAAGGAACGCCCGAGGTGGGCATTCGGAAAGTTGTGATCGCGGGTGGCGGCACCGCTGGTTGGATGGCCGCGGCGCTGCTCTCAAAATCGTTTTCGAGTGCGCTTGACATCGAATTGGTGGAGTCCGAACAGATTGGCACCATAGGCGTTGGGGAGGCGACGATTCCACCCCTAAAGCTCTTCAATGACACGCTCGGTATCGACGAAAACGATTTTCTTGCGAAGACCGGCGGAACCTTCAAGCTGGGCATTCAGTTCGAAGGCTGGGGAAGCCCGCAGGACTGTTACATGCATGCCTTTGGCGATATCGGGCTCGATCTTGGGCTGGGGAACTTCTATCAGTACTGGTTGAGGAGCCAGCGCGAAGGCAATCGACACAAGCTATGGGATTACTCCTTGAATGAATATGCGGCGCGCAATAACCGATTCGATCGAATCGAGAAGATTTCCGGTACTCCCATGCACGGAATTGTTCATGCTTATCACTTGGATGCGGGACTCTACGCCGCCTACTTGCGGGCTTATAGCGAGGCTCGTGGTGTCAGGCGGGTCGAAGGGCGCATCGTCTCTGTTCACCGCGACCCGAATGAAGGGTACGTAGAGTCATTGCAACTTGAGGATGGGCAGGTCTTGGGTGCTGATTTTTTCATCGACTGCACGGGATTTCGCCGCTTGATCATAGGCGAGGCGCTTGGCGTGCCCTTTGAGGATTGGACACACTGGCTGCCCTGTGACCGGGCGATGGCGGTGCCCTGCAAGCCTGCGCAGCCCGTGCTGCCCTACACTCGGGCCATTGCGAGAGATGTTGGCTGGCAGTGGCGCATCCCATTGCAGCACAGGCTTGGAAACGGTCACGTCTATTGCAGTGCGCAAATGAGTGAGGATGAAGCGGCCTCGATTCTGCTTTCGAACCTTGATGGCGAGACCGATGAAGACCCACGACCACTGAAATTCACGACCGGGCGATGCCGCGAATTCTGGCACAGGAATTGTCTTGCGCTCGGCCTGGCGAGCGGATTCATGGAGCCGCTCGAGTCGACGAGCATCCACCTGATCCAAAGCTGCATAAGCCGATTTGTGAGGCACTTTCCGAGTTCCCACAGGGACGAGGTGACAACTGAACACTTTAATCGCGAGAGCCTGTTCGAGTTTGATCGAATACGCGACTTCATCATCCTGCACTACAAGGCAAACCAGCGAGAGGGTTCGGAGTTTTGGGATGCCTGCCGCCACATGGATGTGCCCGAGAGTCTCAGCTATCGAATGAATCTGTTTCGTCAGGGGGCGCAGGTGTATCGCGAGATGGGCGAGTTGTTTACGGAGGCCTCTTGGGTTCAGCTACTGGTTGGTCAAAATCTCGAACCCAGGAGTTATCACCGGTTGGCAGACAGCATCGGCCTGGAGCAGCTTCAGGGTTATATGCGTGATGTGCAGACCATCGTTGTGAGCGCAGTAAGGAAGATGCCCGAGCATGCGGACTTTATACGCGCCCATTGCAGGGCGAGCTTTGCAGAAATCTATTGACAGTCGGAGGGTTAGTTCCCATGGGATTCGCGCGAACCATCGCTCATTGCCTCGTCTTGCTGATTCTCTCGGCGATTGCGCCAGTTGAGCCAACGGCCGAGGCAGACACTCCGGCCGATGCACAGGTGACCACCACAATGACAATGCCCACCGCCACCTTCACCAACCCAATCCTGGCAGGCGGCTACCCGGATCCTTCCATTGTACGGGTCAGGGACGACTTTTACATAGTGAACTCGTCGTTCGAGTACTTCCCTGGCTTGCCCCTGCATCACAGTCGCGACCTTGTCAATTGGGAGCTTGTCGGATACGCCATGCACAATCCCGACTACTACCGGGACGCAGTCAATATCGTGGATGTGCAATCCAATGGGGGAATTCATGCGCCCAGCATTCGCTATCACGAGGGCACCTTTTATGTGATCACGACCAACGTCTATTCACCGCCCGACGGAGGTTCGACGAGAATGGTGAATTTCATAGTCACCGCCGAGCGTGTCGAAGGACCTTGGTCGAAACCTGTTGTCATCGAGAACGCGCCGGGGATTGATCCAGACATTTTTTTTGATGACAACGGACAAGTGTGGTATCTCGGCACCCATGCACCTGAGAAACCCAATTTTCCCGCGGAGGGAGAGATTTGGCTGCACGAGCTCGACCCCGACACTTGGCAGTTCACCGGTGAGCGCCACTTTCTCTGGCGCGGTGCTTGTGGTGGAACCTGGGCCGAGGGACCGCACATCTACAAGCGCGACGGCCGATATTACTTGTTGGTCGCCGAAGGCGGCACCCATTTCAACCACGCGGCCATGATTGCGGTCAGCGATGATATTCGTGGCCCATATATCTCCAATGCGCGAAATCCGATCATGACATCACGTCACCTTTCGTATGACAATTGGGTGAACAGCACTGGTCACGCAGACTTGGTGGAGTTGGCTGACGGACGCTGGTTTATGGTGGCGCTCGGCATTCGCGGCGACGAGCAGCGACGTTCCAATATGGGGCGTGAAACCCACCTGGCACCTGTCGTCTGGGAACGCGAACCATTCGAGTGGAAGCAGGTGAAGCACGTGTGGCCCGTGGTCGCGCCAGAGACGGGACGCATTGAACGAACTTGGCGAGTCCCTTTCGAGGGTACGAGACAGTATCGCAAACTGGGCTTCTTTGACGATTTTGACGCGCACCAGCTCGGTCTGCAATGGAACTTCCGCAGGGTTCCGCGCCAGGGAACCTATTCACTCAATGAAGAGCGAAGCGTTCTTCGCCTCTACGCGAGCCCAGAGGTGATTAGGGAACGGCGGCGTGCCAGCCTCATGGGCTTTCGTCAAACTGAGAGCGACTTCAGCTACGAGGTCAGCATGCGCTATGCGCCGAGCGAGTCGGGCGTACATGCCGGACTCAGTGTGGTGCAGAAGGACAATAACTTCATCACTTTCTCAGTCTCACAGGAGTCCGACAGCCATGTGCTGATCTTGCATCTCGCGGAGCACGGGAAACCCGTGCGGGAGATAGAGCGCACTAGGGTCGATGACTATGCGGGGTCGATGTTGATGCGCCTTGTTTCGAAGGACGGTCAATACGATTTTGCCTACTCGCTCGATGGTGGAAGCAATTACATTGAATTTGCCCGCACCGCCGCAACCCATGTGCTTAGCAGGGGATATACGGGATCGCTTCTTGGGATCTACGCCACCAGCAATGGCCAAGAAACAAGTGAATTCGCGGACTTTGACTGGGTCAGCTATGTGGCCTATGAAAGGCGGGAGTAGTTCCTTCACTTCGATTGCCAAGCATTTCACGCAACCGCCCAGCCGGATTTCGCCTTCCCACACGGGTGCTACAGTGTCCAGCATGGGCGGAGCGCGACTGAAATTGCATGCGGCTTGCTGAAATCATGCATACGTATGCAATACGAGTGCAATTTCCGATTCTTTAGTGTACATGCGGCTATAATCTCATGGCTGCCCCCAGTACAGGGGGGACGATCATACCTATTGCATGCCTTTCGTAACTATAAGGAGAGAAAGGATGAGATTGGAGACGCTCCGTGAGCGCTTGCGCGCCGAACTACCGGATGATGACGGATTCAACGAAGGATTCGACAAATCACCCCGAATAAGCCCTATGCTTTTGACCCTGGCGGTTGCTGCGGCCAGCGGAATGAGCATCAATGCTTGGGCTCAAGAAGAGGCGGAATCCGCCGCACGCGAGGAGGATTCTGAGGCACAGGTCATTGAAGAAATCGTGGTCACCGGCTTCCGTGGAAGTCTCATGGATGCCATGCGCCTCAAGATGAACTCGGAACAAATCGTCGAGGCGATCTCGGCGGAAGATATCGGTAAGTTGCCTGATAACAGTATTGCCGAATCTTTGGCACGATTGCCTGGACTTGCGGGCCAGCGATTGAATGGACGCCAGCAGCACATCAGCATCCGTGGCCTCTCTCCGGATTTTTCCACCGCCCTCTTAAACGGCATGCAGCAGGTGAGTGCCGGTGACAATAGAGGTGTTCAATTTGACGTGTACCCGTCAGAACTTCTAAATCGTGTGGTGGTGTATAAGACACCCGATGCCGGCTTGAGCGGACAGGGCTTGTCTGGAACCGTTGATATGCAGACGGTGAGGCCGCTTGAGCACGGACGACGCACTATTGCCGGAAATGTTCGCTACGGGTGGAACGATGAAGAGTCCCTAAATCCCGATGGTGAGGACCAAGGGCACCGTCTCAGCCTTTCCTATATCGACCAGTTCGCTGACGATACCTTCGGTATCGCCGTTGGCTATGCCGGCATGTCCATGCCGACGCAGAGTACTAGCTTAGATATTTGGGGCTACGCGGGCAGTCCTTCCATGTGGACGGGTGCGCGAGCCGAAGCGCGGTCCATAGAGCTTGAGCGAGATGCCCTTATGGGAGTGTTCGAATATCGCCCGAACGACCAGGTTACCCACGTACTTGATCTCTATTACTCCGACTTCCAAGAAACTGACATCACGCGTGCCTTTACCATGCCCGTGTACCCTGCTTGGAATGGGCGCTGGGGAACAAGGTTGCTTCCGGGTGAGACAGTTGAGGATGGGCTCATCACCGGAGGCGTTATTCGCAACTACAAGGCTGTTATTGGGAACAATCTCAACACGCAAGATGCCGAATTGGCCGCCGTAGGCTGGACTTCAGAAATTGTGCTCAATGCGGATTGGGATGCCGAGGTCAAGGTCAATCACTCGACTATTGAACGTCAGACCGTAATTCTTCAAACCAATTCTGGAACCGGGCCCAACAACGAGGGTCCGCTCGATTCTGTGGCATTTGTATTTGACGGAGACGGAGTTCCCGGATTTCGTACTGCGCTCGACTATACGACTCCGGGTTCGGTGACGCTCACCAGTCCGCAGGGCTGGGGGGCTTGGGGTTCGGGTATTGCTGGAGGGCAGACCGGCTACATTAACAAGCCCGCCATTGACGATGAGCTCACGCAGTTGCGTGCGGCGGCGCGGCGTTCGCTGGATTTCGGAGCAGTCACTGATGTCCAGTTTGGGCTGCAATACGATGAGCGTAGCAAGTCCAAGGTCAACAGCGACCAAGGATTTCTCGGCTTCAGCAGTGGCGAACTTACCGCTGACTTTAGCCCGACCGGAGTTGTTGACACGCCCTTTGGCATGCCCGCCGTTTTGACCTACAGCCCGGAAGAGGCCTTTGATAGTGGCCTTTACCGCTTGGTGGACAACCTGCACAGCGGAGTCCTCTCAGGCGATTGGAGCGTGGATGAGGAGGTGACTACCGCCTTTGTGAGATTTGGAGTGGATTCGACAATAGGCAGTGTGCCGGTCACGGGCAACTTCGGCCTACAAATAGTAAATACTGACCAAAGTTCTTCTGGATCAAGCATTTCTCAAGGCAACACGCGGGACAACAGCGCGGGCTTGATACGAGTACCGATTTCCGATGGAGTCAGTTATACCGAATACCTGCCAAGTGTGAACCTGACCTTTGAGGTGGGAGAAGGGAAGCTGCTGCGCTTCAGCGTATCTCGCACTTTGGCACGCGCGCGGATGGATGCAATGCGCGCGAGTAGGGAAGTGAGCTTTAACGCCAATCTCGCCCGGTCCACGGATCCGAGAAACAGTCCTTGGGGCGGCAGGGGAGGCAATCCCAAACTCGAACCTTGGATCGCCAACCAAGTGGATTTGTCTTACGAGCACTATTTCGCGGAAGGACAAGGCTATTGGGCATTCGCGTTGTTTTACAAGGATCTAGAC
>CAZNYE010000190.1:0-5688 GCA_964577185.1 uncultured Pseudomonadales bacterium
GGCGAAGAACTGGTATTCGAGCACGAGCAACGCGTGCTCACCGATGCCCCTCGCTCGGACCTCGCCCGGCGGGTTAGATGGATTTCTCAAGAAGAAGGCGACGGGGCTGGCTATGACATCGCCGGCTTTCCCGCGAAGGCCGTGACCGGCTGATCGAAGTCAAGACCACGAACGGGTGGAACCGGACACCTTTCTATATCTCTCCGAACGAACTCAAGGTAGCCGACCGAAGGCGGGATGAGTGGTGCCTACTCAGGGTGTGGAACTACGCGCGCGAGCCGAAAGCCTTTGAATTGCGGCCGCCGCTGGATAGGCATGTGAGCTTGGCTGCTACCGGGTACTTGGCGAGTTTTCATCAACGGTAGAGAGGGACTGCGGCTTCACCTCGAAGAGCTGGGGACCTGCTCTAAAGGCGGGTGTCACGTGGCACGCTGTGGCCTCGTCCATCGAGCGGTGCCGGTGCCACGGTCTTCCGATTGCCTTTTCAGAAATTCTCCCTTTTCTCAAATATCCACTCCCCACTTTTGAATTCGAGGAGTCACTCGACCCATACTCGAATGGCATCGCAACGGCTCACCATATGGGATTGAGAATAAGCCCAAACCAGTTATGTCCATCTGGGCAAGTCTCGCTTGTGACGAATCGTATTGACATTCCGACGGAATGGTGTCAAAGCTACGCGCAGCCGTCTACGCACCCAATGCGGAATATGGCTATCTCTCTTGAGTTTCCCCAAGAGGAAGAGGTAGCCGCTATTATTCTTCACTCCTTTTCCCAGATGATGCGTCAGTACATGAAGGACAGCGAATTGATTCCGAAGGGAAACCTCGCAGAAGTGCGATTCGAGGATTTGGAAAGATGCCCCTTGTCCGAACGGGAACAAGGCTATTCGGAATTGGCGCTACCCGGCTCGAAACGGGTCCGAGAACCCACTGCCGATTATCTGCGGAGCTTGTCGGACTATCGCAAGAACGCCTATCGAATGGACCACGCGACCATCGATCTGGTTGACTGAGAGTGGGGATTCGCCATTGAGGCGTGGGACTACAAACCGCCGAATTGCGGCAAGGCTTGAGGGAGCGCATGGAAACGAAAGAGAGAGTTAGGCAGCTAGCCTGCAAGACTGACAAAAGGACGCTCCAAGATGCCGTGCTGGCTTCCAAAGTAGGCGATGCCGAAAGCCAGCATCGCGTGGCCGCGGCCATGGTCTGGGTCGCCTTTTCGTGCCCCGATGCCATCGAACCGATATACGATGTCATCGCTTGTGCCTGGCTCAGCTCTGGACACTCGCGTGAAATCCCGCCCGAGTTACCCGAAGCACCCCTTGAAGCGAGTTTCTGGGATGCCTTCTTCTCGGTGGTCGACGATGCTAAGCAGGGCTACGACGCCGCATCAATCACCGCGCGGGTGGCTGCCTTGGGCGGGGCCGTACACCCAAGTTTCGAGCAGATCTCGGAAGACTGTGCGGATCGCCACCCGGGTGCCGCGGGCGCCTTGACTAATCCAGTACCCGGACGAACCGACCTGGATGAGCTCGGGACATGCGCGGATCAGACGCTCGGCAATACCCTGTATCGGATGATCGTCAATCAGGGGTACGACCTGGAGGTACTCGACCGGGAGGAGATCGCGCTCGCTGCCTTACCTCGCTCGCTCCGCTATCTCAACACCAGAATCCTGCAGATGCACGATGTGTGGCACCTGATCGCAGGCTACGAGACTTCCGCTTCCCACGAGATCGCCATCTCAGCCTTCCAACTCGCCCAGTTCGGCCACAACTACTCGGCCATGTTCCTGGCAAGCGTCACGACCATCTCCTGCGTACTTCAGCCTGCGGGATTCGGGATTCTGATGCAGCTCATCGCAGAGGGTTGGCGGCACGGCCAAGAAACACCGCCCATGATGGACATTCAGTGGGAGGCGGAATGGAACAACTCAATTGAAGCCATACGCGAAGCCTACGGGATACCCATCTTCCAGAGCGCACTCCCCGCAAACCTGTTCGAGTCCATGACCGCTTAACGCAGCTCGCCGCCATCTATTCGCACGCCCATTGGCAATTGAGTATCCTTCCTTTCATGAATTACGCAAGCGATCCATCGGTTCCAGATCCACAATCGCTGGCACTCGAAGATATAGATCTTGCCAATCCCGAGATCTTCCGGCGAGATGCCCATTGGGGTTGTTACTGATCGTTGGCGGCAACGACACGACACGCAATTCCATCTCAGGCGGCGTATTGGCACTGAATGAGTTCCCCGAGGAATACGCGAAGCTGCGCGCCAATCCCGCGCTGATCCCGAACATGGTTTCAGAGATCATTCGCTGGCAAACACCGCTCAACTACATGCGCCGCACCGCGGTGGCTGAAACGGAGCTTCGCGGAAAACCCATCAAAGTCGGGGACACTGTGTTGATGTGGTACGTCTCCGGCAATCGCGATGAAGACGTGTTCGATAAGGCCAATGATTTTCTCATCGAGCGCGACAATGCGCGGCGGCATCTTTCCTTTGGCTTCGGCATTCACCGCTGCATGGGCAATCGCCTCGCCGAAATGCAACTAAGGGTGCTCTGGGAGGAGATCATGAAGCGCTTTCGCTTCATTGAAGTGGTCGGAGAACCGAGGCGCACACTCTCGGTTTTTGTCAGGGGCTACACGGAACTGCCGGTGCGGGTGCATCGTTGGGCTCGGTAGCGCTTCTTGGAAAGCACTGATCTGTACGGATGATCAAAGCTCCCCAATGGGCCACGCGTGCACTTTTCGAGTCGCTTTTGTGATCGATGTGTCCTGATGCGGGCCGGGCATGGGGTCTGTGCGGCAGAGAATCTTGGTGGGCTGGCGTGACGCGATTTTCCTTAAAACTGTCGTTTTCTTGGAATTGCGCGACACGTTCCTCCCTAAATGCGACCGATTCTTTCTATAGCGTGCCCCCATATGGCCTCAAAATCGTTCTACGGCGCAGACTCCATGCCCGGCGCCAAGATTTGAGGTCCGGAGTTGAAGGGGTCGAGATTCACATCGGGCAGGAGGCGCCCTCGTACACACCGATGTTATCCATCTGCACGTCAATCGGGCTCTGGGCGAGGTCAAAGGCTACTCTGGCAAAGAGGTCCGTCTCCGCTACGGTGAATGTGTGGCTGAATCGCCGCCATGAGGTGGTCAAATGTGCGCGCTGCTGACCTCCACTGATGTTCTGCCAGAGGTCGAAGTTAGAATCCATGTAAGCGGCGATGAATCGAGGCGCGTCGGCCTTGGCGTCGTCGCAGTCAGGTAGCTCGCCACCATCGCAGCCAATCGCTGCGTCGACTCGTCGACCGTCAACATATATCGAGGCCCCTTCCAGAACGCGGCGCGCTTTGAATCGCAGCGTTCAAGCTTCGCTCAAGAAGGGAATTTCCACGCTGCGTATCTGCGCGTGCATGCCTATTCTCTCGCTTGCACACGGACGCGGGCAAACTCAAGGCAAACTCAAGCTCGCGGGAAATGCGGACCGTAGAGGTACAGAATCGCATCGTTGATTGCGGGTGCCAGAATGGTGGTATGGGTGTGGCTGGGGTAAATCTTGGATGCGAATTCAAGCTGATCGTTGGGGGTCGAGTGACGCACACGCCAATATCAGGCAAAGCCCGGATCTTGATGGGCAACAATCACTTTAGAGTTGCCATCCGCCTCCAGCACCGTCTGTTCTCGATTCAGGGAAATCTGTCGATAGCGGTATGGCAAGGTCTGAAGATAGTCGTTCCACGGCAAAAGACGTGTAGGTGGCCTCTCCGATGTTCCCGGTGATGAGGTGGTCGCAGCCAGCATCCACTTGGGCTCTGAGTTTGGGCGTAGATTCTGCCGCAGGGCATGTGACGACCTTGCTCGCCTATACTGCGAACACATCGTCACCATCTGGGTGCTTGTGGCCATGAATTCCGTGACCGAAGTGGTTCTTGCCCTGGCGACACCGATTGTCGTCTTCGCCATACTGCTTGTTCTCCACGCTGTCATTCCGGCTTGGCGGGTTTCTGGATATGTCAAAGATGAGACTACTGGAGATCCAATCCGATATCGCCTGAACGGAATCGCGGTGTTTGTAATCGCGTTACTGATCTGGGGATTTGAATTGACCGGCTATTCCTTGGACTGGCTGTGGAGAGCCCAGTTGTGGTCAATTCTCGCGGCCTTGCTCCTCAGTATTCTGGTCACCCTTTATTACGTGTTTCGAGAACCCGCGGAGGAAGGCAAGAGCGCGTTTGCTTCCTTTTGGGATGGCAGGAAACTCAACGTCTTCTTGTTTAATCGGGTCGAAGTCAAGATGTTTCTCTACATCATCGGTGGCGGCGTACTCGCGCTCAATGTGCTGTCCGCGGCTCTCTACCACTACAACGTGCATGGAGCCAATGCGAATCCAGGTCTTTACCTGTATGCGGCCATGTGGTTGTTCTTCGTGACCGATTATTTCTGTTTCGAACGGGTACAGCTTTACACCTACGACCTCATTCACGAGAAGGTGGGATTCAAGATGTTTTTCGGATGTTTTGTCGTCTACCCATACCTCTATCTCATCCCGCTCTGGGGCCTTGCCGAGTATCCAGCCCCCGATCTTTCCTCCACTGCTTCAACGGCGCTACTCGTAGCGGCCGGGGTGATCTTTCTCACGGGCTGGGTGATCTCGAGAGGTGCGAACCTGCAGAAGTACACATTCAAGCGATGGCCGGCAAAAAAATTTCTAGGAGTCATAGAACCGCAGACCCTTGAGCACGGTGAGCACAAGCTTCTTTGCAGCGGCTTTTGGGGGATCTCAAGGCATGCGAACTACTTCGGAGAGGCAGTGATGGCCTTCGCCATGGCGATCTCCTTCGGTTATTTCCTCAGTCCCTGGGCTTGGGTGTATCTCGTGTTCATCGTCGGACTATTCGTTTCGAGGCAGATCAATGACGATGAGCTTTGTGGCGCGAAATACGGCGAAGCTTGGGAGGAGTACAAGCGCAGGACACCCTATAGGATTGTGCCGGGGGTGTATTGAGGAGATGCGGGTCGGCTAGTGCGAGATTGGGAAATTCGTGACCGGGGATCTCCTTCCAAAGTTACAGGCACTAAATGTCTCGAAGAGCGATGATCGGCGGGCGCCTCACAAGCCATTGCTCGCTCTGTGGGCTATAGGCCGATGCCTGCGTGGCCAGCCGTCGTCGAAAATGGTTTAGCGTTGTGTTCGCTTCATCATGATCTTTTCGATGTAGGAGCTTTCACGATTTTGCCGGAATTGAGAGTGGTTGTTGCGGATGCAATCAAAGGAGTCGGCGTAGAAGATAACTTGAGGCGGAACCAAGGAGAATTGTTGCGCGCTCCTCCACTCCAGGACTTCCCACGTCCCGATCCAGTATTCCTCGCATGGCACAAGGAGGAAGTCTTTAGAGTTCCTGGAATTGCGAATTAGAAGGAGAGTGCCGACCACTTGAACCCCGCAGCGGCCTATTGCTTAACCGCGACCCTTGCGATTACCTGGTGGTAAGCTGGGCTTATTCCGCAAGAATTACTAGCATGCAGAAACGTCAGGACCGCGTGCAGTGGGTGTACGCCGCAAGGAATAATCAAGAACTTGAGGCGCGTTACAACGAATGGGCCGAAGACTACGAGAGCGACCTCAATGAAGAATTTGGCTGGACCGCTCCGCAGGTGGCTGTTGGGCTATTCGCCAAACA
>CAZNYE010000191.1:0-7450 GCA_964577185.1 uncultured Pseudomonadales bacterium
AGTTGACTTTGGATCGGGGCGGGGGATTGTCGTGACTTTGTCGGATTCTCAAGCCTTTGCCAATAGCTCCTTGACTCTTGAAACTGCACGCTCCATGTCTCCGGTGCGGCCACCAGAAGCGGGAGACGCGCCTTCCTCAAGCCAGGCCGCCAGACCCGCGCCAACAAATCGTTCGTGAACCAGGCGCAGGTCCCGGCTCAGGCGCTCGGGACCGATGTGCATGAGCAAACGATAGAGTTCGGTCTTTAGGGTACGGTCTATCGGGCCCATTGGGGCCAGCTTGTTCATCGCTTTGTTTCCGGTGCCCAGATCGAATATCCACACCGGCTTTTCTGTTGCCACAGCTTCGCTCAGCATGGCGATTGAATCGCCCGTGACTATGACCTCCTCGGCGAGCGCGAGCATGCCGAAGTATGGATTCTCTCCAGTGCCGAAACGGTGAATCTCGGCAGGGGAACACAGGCACTCCTCTAGCAGGTCGACAGCCTTGGGATGAGTACGAGCGCTCGAGGTGACCAAGAGTCTTGCACCCTTCGACAAGGCGCGCGCGTCCGCAAGGCGGGCAAGACGCCTGGCCGCGTGCTTGCCAAAGGTAAAGGGGCCGCTGCGACCGCCAAGCAAAACGGCGATGCAGGGGGCATTTTCAGGATTGAGGATCGGTGCCCACTTTGAAGCCTCAGCCGCAAGACGATTCTTGCTAACGCCGTGAAGTGTGCCAAGATTCTGTAAGATGCCTTTCTCGACTGGAAGACGATACTGCGGCGTGGTGATCAGGAGATTAAACCCGCTTCTCGCCGCCCAGGTACGACCAAGGAACACGAGCTTGGTGCGGCCACCGGATTGTCGGCATATCCAGCGGCAAATTGGTTCATTACGCAAGCCGGCGGAAATGATCAATCTCGGCCATGGTGGTTCGAGCCGGCTCGATTGTGACTGATTGATTCCGAAAAGTCCGACGCGACGGGTGAGATTTACCAGCGCACCCCAGGATCTATAGCTTAGACGCTTGGTTTCTATTGGCTCACCCAAAGCCTCTGCGAGACCTAGGATTTGCGAGTTTTCTCCCGCCCTGTAGGAGAGCACCGCCCATATGTGCACAGATTGGCGAGTGCTTTGCTGTAGGGAATTATCTAAGATAGTTGACAAAGCCTTCTTACCTTCACCGCTTCAGCCGCTACCCACCGCAATCGGCGGGACACGGGATTCACCTTTTTCATGGCTGCTACTTTAACTCAAGAAGAAACTCGGGCATAGCACCTTGTCAACTTTCCTAGATAAATCCCTTTGTCGTACCATGTGCACCATGTTCGATAAAGGTCACTGTCAGGAAACCGTGGTGCGGCTCGTTCAGGGCTATTGCGACACCCACAATAAAGGGCTTGAGGTATCGGAATCAACAGACCTGCTCGATGCTGGCCTGACATCGCTTGATGTGATGGAATTGATCGAGGCGATAGAGGATGAGTTTGATATCGCACTGCCGATCAACGACCTTGCCCAGGTGAGAACGGTGGAGAATCTCGCGCAGGTGGCCCTGAGGGCTGCCGAATGAGCATTTTCGATAAGTTCAGTGCAGTCAGTGCACTTTACGATGAGTTGACCAGAGACGGCGTGGCGCCGGTGGGAACACCGATCGAGCGCGTTCATTCGCCCACGCGGGGTGTCATAGTTGGCGAGCAGGTGATCTTGGCCGGCACCAACAATTATCTGGGCCTTACCTATGATCCCCAATGCATAGAAGCGGGCCAGAAGTCGCTGGCGGAATCTGGCACTGGCACCACCGGATCTCGACTCGCAAATGGAAGTTATACCGGGCACAGTGCGCTAGAGGACGAACTCGCGGACACCTTTGGCATGCGCTCAGCCATAGTGTTTACCACCGGCTATCAAGCAAACCTTGGAATCATTTCTACTCTGGTTGAGCGCGGCGACGCCATAGTCATGGATGCGGACTCTCATGCGAGCATCTACGACGGGGCCAAGATGAGCGGCGCGGATGTCCATAGGTTCAAGCACAACGATGCGGCGGATTTGGCGAAGCGTGTCAAGCGTCTGCACTCGAAAGCGAATAACCTGCTGATCATCACAGAGGGGATTTTCTCGATGCTTGGCGATCAGGCGCCAATTCGCGACATAGTGGAGGTGAAGCGCGAGTTTGGTGCCTATCTGATGATTGATGAGGCGCATTCCTTCGGAATTCTTGGAGCAAACGGCCTCGGACTTGCCGAGCAGGAAGGTTGCTTAAAGGAGATGGACTTCGTGCTCGGCACCTTCAGCAAGAGCCTCGGTAGCGTTGGAGGCTATTGTGTGAGCGACCACGCCGAATTACAGGCAGTGCGCCACTCCATGCGTGCCTATATGTTCACGGCCTCGTCAACGCCAACCTCGATCGCAACCGTGCGCGCCGCACTTGAGATCATGCGTCGTCGGCCGGAATTGCGTGAGCAACTCAAGAACAACTATGAGCGGGTATATGCCTCACTTGAGCAGCTCGGACTTGAATTGGGTCCCGAGCCAGGTCCTGTGGTGGCGGTCAAATTCGAGGATGCTGGGAAGGCGCTCGCCGCATGGCGCCGGCTGTTGGCAGAGGGTGTCTATGTCAATTTGGTGGTTCCCCCCGCGACCCCAGGCCAGTATTCGCTCTTGAGGTGTAGTCTTTCGGCCGCGCACAGCGATGATGAAATCGACCAAATCATCGCCGGCTACGCTCAGGTCTGCTGAGACCCGAAGTACCTGTAAGCCATGAGTTATTCGTCGTAGCTGATGGTGATCTCTTTCGTTAGCGGGAGACTTTGGCACACAAGGATGGCGCCTTCTTCGATCTCGTCGGGCTCAAGCGCATAGTTCTCCATCATTTCTACCTGGCCTTCTAAGAGCCGCGCACGGCAGGTGCAGCACACCCCACCCATGCAGGAATAGGGGAGGTCGAATCCCGACCCGAGGCCTGTTTCAAGAAGCGTTTGTTCTCCCGACTTCATGAGAAAGCTCCGCCGCCTACCGGCCTGGATCACTTGTACCTCCACCTGCTCATTGAGGTGCCCGCTGCCCGCTGCCACCTGGTTCGGCGCCTGCACCACGGTGTCTAGTGTGAAATGCTCGGCATGGATTGCTTTTGAATCCACCCCAAGGTCAAGCAGCGCATCGCGAACGTCTCCGATCATGGTGTCTGGCCCACAGACGTAATAAGCCTCGGCATCCAGGGGAAAGAGCTTTCCGCTCGTTCGATGTATCCAGTGCTTGTCGATACGGCCATTCAAGAGTTCCATGTCGCCAGGCTCGCGGCTCATCACCATGCAGAGCGACAGTCTGTCTTTGTAGCGGTCCTTCAAAGCGAACAGATCTTCGAGCAGCATGGCGCGCGCCCTGCTTCTATTGCCAAACGCGAGTGTGAAGTGGGAATCCGGCTCGTCGCGCAGCAGGCTTGAGGCGAGTGAGAAGATTGGCGTGATTCCGCATCCGGCAGCGAACGCCACAGCCTGGCGCGCGGCCAGGTATCGAGGTTCTGCGAATAGGCTGCCCTTCGGGGAAATCGCCTCGACTTGGTCTCCTATTGCAGTGTCATGCGCAAGGTGCCGCGAGAATACCCCTTGGTCGTGCACTCGCAGGCACACGCGAAGAGGCGTTTCTCCCGCCGCCGATGTGAGCGAATAGGTTCTTCTCTGCTCTTGGCCCTCTATGAAGGCGCGCAAGACTATGTGCTGCCCAGGTCGCGCCGTGAATTCTGAAGACAGATGATCGGGTACCTTGAGGTCAATTTCGATGCCATCTTCCGCGACTTCTTCTTTGCGCAGGAGTTCCAGCGGGTGAAAACTGCTCATGGCCTACCAGGAAAGGTCTGGATATTGACGGTGCATGAACTGCATTTCCGCAAGCAGTTCGGTCAAGTGGGGGGTGTGGAGACCTTGCTTTCCCGTGGGTATGCTTGCCCCCGAATTCAGGTTCGGCACTTCAAGTCCGACCTCCTCAAGCTGCTGCGTGGCAGCCTCCAGCCATTCCATTCCCAGCCCGTCGAGCCTTGCAATGCCTCCAGCTTGCATCTCATGCTCTTTTGCATCTGATTCGACAATCTCGCGGCCAAAGGGCCAAATGACATGGAGCGCCTCTCTCATGCGTCGATGGCTTTCTTCGGTGCCATCGCCGAGGCGTCTGACCCAGGCTGATGTGTACTTGTGATGGTAGCGGGTCTGGCCGAGCCAGGATTCCCAGTATTTTGAGACAAGCGGGTCGCTTGATTTGACACACCGTTCGAGTAGCTTGAGGTGCCAGCTATCGAGTAGAAAATGCCTCAGTATGAGATGCGCATAATCTGTGTTTGGCAGTTCGGCAAGGCACAGGTTTCGAAATGCTTCTGCCTCACGCTCGAACGCGAAGGTGTCTTCCGTGCTGCCGTCGCCCCTGAGGTCCGCAAGGTGCTGGTAGAGGGCGCGGGCGCGCTCAAGATGGTCTAAGCCAATATTGGCGAGGCTGATGTCCTGCTCGATTTCAGGGGCATGCCCAATGAGTTCTCCGAGTCTCTGCGCCGCCACCAAATTGGTGTCTGCGATGCGGAGCAAGAACTCCTCATGCTGAGATGTCATAGGTTCTTGACTTCATCCGGAATCGCAAAGAAGGTTGGGTGGCGATACGCCTTGTTTCGCGCGGGCTCGAAAAAGAGGTCGGCATCATCTGGGTCACTTGCGATGATCGCGGACGAGGGCACGACCCAAAGGCTCACACCCTCAAGGCGCCGGGTGAAGAGGTCGCGCGCGTGTTCGAGCGCCATCTCGGCATCAGCCGCATGCACACTCCCCACATGCTTATGCTCTAACCCCGCCTTGGGTCGAACGAACACCTCAAAAATGGGCCAGAGGCTGCTAGTTCCAAGTGTCCGAGTATGATCGGACATCAGCGAGTCGCGTCCCGCTTGGCGGCATGAGCGGCCGCTGCGTCCCGCACCCAGGCGCCTTCTCGATATCGGTTCCGCATAGCCTGCATTCGCTCCCTGTTGCAGGGGCCTTCGCCGGCGATTACGCGATGAAATTCCCGCCAGTCAGGTTCCCCAAAATCGTAGTGTCCAGTTTCGGCGTTCCACCTAAGATCGGGGTCGGGAATCTTCAGACCAGGGAAGTCGGCCTGGGGCACGGTGATGTCCACGAACCTCTGGCGCAGCTCGTCGTTGGTGAAATGCTTTATTTTCCAGATCATTGAATGCTTGGTATGAGAAGATTTCTCATCCGGCGGGCCGAACATCATGACGGATGGCCACCACCAACGATCCAGCGCTCCCTGGGCCATATCACGTTGTTCGTCACTACCTCGCACCAGTGACAACATGATGTCGAATCCCTGACGTTGATGAAAACTCTCTTCACGGCAAATGCGTGTCATCGCCCGTGCATAGGGCCCATAGGAGCATCGACACAGGGGCACTTGGTTCAGGATTGCGGCGCTGTCCACGAGCCAACCTATAGCGCCCACATCGGCCCAGGTAAGACTCGGGTAGTTGAAAATACTCGAATACTTGGCGCTGCCTGAAAGCAGCGCGGCGATCATTTCGTCTCTTGAAGTGCCAAGTGTTTCGGCGGCGCCGTACAGATATGCCCCGTGTCCGGCCTCATCTTGTACTTTGGCCATGAGAATGGCCTTTCGCTTCAGGCTCGGCGCCCTGGTGATCCATTCTCCTTCGGGCAACATGCCCACCACCTCAGAGTGAGCATGCTGAGAAATTTGCCGAATGAGCGTCCTGCGATAGGCTTCCGGCATCCAATCCTTGGGTTCGATGCGCTGATCTCTGTCGATTTTGTCTTGGAAGGCCAGCTCTAGATCTTCAATGGATGGCGTGGCTTCGGCGGTCGCCATGATCACTATTCCTTGAGCGTGAAGAAGTCGGCGCGCGGAGTGCGTGTTTCGTCGTATACAGGCTCTTCGGCATCGCAGCGGTACTTGGCGCTCGTGGCGGAAATTAGGCCAAAAGAGCCGATGATCGCGGCCATGTCCTGATACCAGCGATTGTGAAAGTGATTCGCCAATGCGGCCTCATCGCGCCAGCGCTCGAAGACCCTGATTCGTCCGGGCACCAATGGGTTTGGACACCAGTCATAGTCGAGACACCCGTCTTGAGTGAGCGCCCCTTCGATGAGTGGTTTGCCTGCGGCCAGTGCTTCCTCAACACGTTCGGGTGGAAGGTCTATTTCAGCAGTGATGATAATGGTGGCCATCTGATTCTTAGTGAGTGTCGAATCGCGCATTGTTGGCGAGATTGACGCGATGGTCAAATGCGGTGAGTGCTTCACACTAGTTCCCCGTGAAGCCCCACGACCGGGCGGTCGAGAATTAGCTGCTGTGCGTAGTCGCCTGTGCCACGTGCACAGTGTGGTGCGACAGGTAGGGGTGTGCGTCGACCTTGTTCTGGAATCCTCGATCTGCCGTCACGACCGGGTAATGCAGCTCAAGCGCGGGCGCGAGGTACAAGCAGTCATACACAGGATGGTTCAAATCGCGTACTAAACGGGTGGCCGCCGCGGTGAGTGTGCGCAAGGGTCTCGGCACAAGTAACGGTGCTCGCCGCAAGGCATCAATTGCCTCTGCGAGTTCCCTCGCGGATGTGGCTGACAGTTATCATGCAAACCGGAGATCGATAGGACGCGCCAATATGAATCTTGACTATGGAGCCCAGGATGAAGCCTTCCGCCAAGAAGTGGTGGAATTTCTCGACGAGCATTTCACGGACGATTTGTGTCGTCGCGCTTCAAGGGTGACGTCCGTGTTTGCCGACAAGTCACTGGCGCTCGAGTGGCAGGCGGTACTCCACGAGAAAGGCTGGGCGGTTCCTTCTTGGCCGGTCGAACACGGTGGAACGGGTTGGACGGTAACCCAGAAGTACATTTTCGGGCAGGAGTGTGCGAAGGCTGGTACGCCTGGATTGATTCCCATGGGACTCGGCATGCTGGCACCGGTGCTCTTCAGGTATGGAACGCAAGAGCAGAACGCCTACTACCTGCCACGCATTCTGAGTGGCGAACACTATTGGTGCCAAGGTTACTCGGAGCCCGGGTCCGGTTCGGATCTCGCCAGCCTGAAAACCAGTGCGGTGCCCGATGGGGACGACTATGTGGTCGACGGCACCAAGATTTGGACGACCCACGCACAGTTCGCCGACCATATCTTCTGTCTGGTGCGCACCGATTCCAGTGGTAAGCCACAGCATGGCATCACTTTTCTCTTGATCGAGATGGATTCGCCAGGAGTGGAAGTCAAACCAATAATCACTTTGGCTGGTGACCATGAGGTCAACCAAGTGTTCTTCGATGAAGTGCGGGTTCCGCAAGGGAACCGAGTCGGCCCGGAGCACCAAGGGTGGACCGTGGCCAAGTACTTGCTTGAATTCGAGCGAGGTGGTGGAGGCGCGTCGGCGCGGCTAGCGAGTTCGCTTGGCGAGCTCAAGTTGATCGCGACGCGAGAGGCTGCCGAT
>CAZNYE010000192.1:0-1761 GCA_964577185.1 uncultured Pseudomonadales bacterium
GCGCCTCCAAAGTTCCGAGATTTCAGCCGCATCCAGCGCGAGTCGACGCTCCACTGGCAGGGATTCGTCGCCACGTGCCCGCATGAGGTCAAAGCCCTCCGCATAGGCCTGCATCATCCCGTACTCGATGGCGTTGTGCACCATCTTGACGAAGTGACCGGCACCAGTGCCTCCGCAATGCAGATACCCCTGCTCCGCCGTGGAGCTTGGTGAGTTACCAGGGGCGGCGCGCGGGAGGCCCCGCGGGCCAGGCGCCAAGCTCGCAAAGAAAGGAGTCAGCAGGCGCACGGCACACTCGGGGCCCCCGATCATCAGGCAATAGCCACGCTCTAGCCCGAGCACTCCTCCGCTGACTCCCACATCCACATAGTCAATTCCATGCTCAGCCAATGCCCTGCTACGCGCCCAATCTTCTTCCCAGTGAGAATTACCCCCGTCGATCAGCATATCTCCCGCGTCCAGCCGACCTGTAAGATCGGAAATTGTCTGCCGAGTGATTTCTCCGGCTGGCAGCATCATCCAAATGCCACGGGGCGGCGCACAACGCGCAATGACCTCATCCAAATCGCTTGCGGGCGTCGCGCCTTCTTGGACAAGCGCTACGCGGGCAGCCTCATCGCGATCGAATACAACGCAGGAATGGCCGGCCCTCAATAGCCGACGCGCCATGTTGCCACCCATGCGACCCAAGCCAAGCATGGCTATCGAAGCTTGCATATACTCTCGTCCCCAATCGAACTCACTGTCTTTGCCCGAATTCTCGCACAGACCCACCAATTGATCATCCAGAAAGGCTCCCCGAACCCGTCAATCTCCGGGGCAATCT
This sequence comes from uncultured Pseudomonadales bacterium, assembly GCA_964577185.1. Lineage (GTDB taxonomy): Bacteria > Pseudomonadota > Gammaproteobacteria > Pseudomonadales > Azotimanducaceae > Azotimanducus. The sequence continues at coordinate 827 of CAZNYE010000192.1, forward strand.
CCAGGACTTCAAATTCGGGAGTGTGGAACCCGAAAGAGGCCTGAACAAGTACAGCAACTCCCATGATGGCTGCGAACTCCCGTATGAAGTGCTCGATAGGCCACAGATTCGACTAAAACATTGCCGAATTGACGCTCAGACGGTCGTGCGGGGCGAGTTCGCAGCCATCATGGGAATTGCACGAACAATTACCAAGCATTGACAACACCTCTGGCAATGGTGGTATATTTGTCCTCGCGCAGCGCCGAAGTCGATTCAATTTTGCTCCCAGAGGGCGAGTGACTCGGCGCATCCTGCCAACTACAGCCATCTACCCATTTCGCGCATCTGCTTACCCTTTGGACCCATGCCCTGCGTGAAATGGCGAAAAACTCAATTTCCGCTTTCCATGGACACACCCTGAGAATGAACCTTGCAGACTTGAAGCGTCAACCAGTTACAAATCTGGTCGAACTTGCTAAAGAACTTGGCCTTGAAAACCTCGCCCGGTCCCGCAAACAAGAAGTTATAGCGGCAATTCTTCGACGCCAAACAAAAAATGGCGAAGAAATCATGGCCCAGGGCACCCTTGAGATTCTGCCGGACGGCTTCGGATTCATCCGCTCTCCAGATAGCTCCTATCTGGCTGGGCCGGACGACATCTATGTGAGCCCAAGCCAAATCCGTCGTTTTGCACTGCGAACGGGCGACAGCCTGTCTGGAAAGATTCGCCCACCAAAGAACGGCGAGCGCTATTTCGCCTTGCTTCAGGTGAACGACATCAATGGTGCCGATCCTTCCGCTCGCAAGGATCTGGTGCTGTTTGAGAATCTCACGCCGCTGTTTCCGGACGAGCGTTTGGTGCTCGAACGCGGCAACGGCAGCACTGAGGACATCGCGGCACGCATTGTCGATCTGATAGCGCCTATTGGCAAGGGCCAGCGCGGCCTGATCGT
>CAZNYE010000193.1:0-2808 GCA_964577185.1 uncultured Pseudomonadales bacterium
GCTACGCGCTGAGTTCTCCGGGAGTGATTGACAGGGAACAAGGCATGCGGGGTGATGGAGGCTCACTGCTGGCGTCGATTGATGGGTATTTCCTCTACGATTCTCTGGCGGTTGACAGCCTCGGGCGCGTTTGCGTGGCGACCATACGCCAGGGCGGCATTTCCGTGGTTGATCCGCTTGCCGGCACCGCGTACCTTGTACCAATGCCAGACCGCCTGACCACCAACATATGCTTCGGCGGGGAGGACCTGCGGACAGCCTATATCACCCTCTCTTCCACAGGCCAATTGGTGTCCATGACCTGGCCGGTATCTGGTACGCCGCTGGCGTTCTTGAACGACTGATCTGGGATTGCAAGGTCATCACCAACCACGCCGCCATTGCTCAGCACTGCAAACTAATCAGGCAATTCTGATCATGTCCGCGCTGAATTGGATATAGTGTGATGAACGCCTCGCTCTCTCCGAGAACGCGCGCCGTCGGCCTCGCGCTGCCGCTCATGGCGTTCATCGCGGTGACCTTCATTGCACCCTTGGGAAACCTGCTGGTTCGGAGCTTCTACGATGCCGAGGTGGCGGAAATTCTTCCAGAAACCTTGTCGGTGCTCGCCGAATGGGACGCTAAAGGCACGCCGCCGGAACTCGCTTACGCCACCATTGCCAATGAACTGACTCGAGCCGGCGAGGAGAGAACAGTCGGTCGTGCCGCGACGCGCATCAATCGCATTGAGAGCGGGCTGCGCAGCGTAATCGTCAAAACCCCTCGTCGGCTCGCGCGCGATGCCGACAATGATCGCGATATTCGGTCTTGGCGGGACACCCTAATCGGCATCGACGATGCCTGGGCTGAGAACGCTACCTGGCGGGCTATCCGCGAAGCCGGCCAGGCGTACTCGCCACGTCACTTTCTGAGCGCGTTGGACCTGCAGAGGACGCCCGACGGCAGTATTGCCGCCGTGCCGGAGACCTTGCGAATTCATGTGCCCTTGTACCTCCGAACCCTGTGGGTGAGCCTCGGTGTCACCCTGCTTTGTCTCGTCATCGGGTACCCCATCGCGCACGCCATCGCCCATGCCCCTTCTCGCTGGGCCACGACGCTCTTGATGCTCGTGCTTGTACCCTTCTGGACATCTCTCTTGGTGCGAACCACCTCATGGATCGTGCTGCTGCAAAACCAAGGCGTGATCAATGACACCCTCGTGGCACTCGGCCTAGTCGCGGACGAAAATCGACTCGCGATGGTTTACAACATGACCGGCACCTTCATCGCCATGACGCACGTACTGCTGCCGTTCATGGTGCTGCCACTCTACTCGGTCATGCGCTCAATTCCGGCGCGGCACATGCAGGCCGCCGCCTCCCTCGGGGCAGCGCCCATGCAGGCCTTCTCAAGGGTCTATTGGCCGCAATCACTGCCCGGTGTGGGAGCGGGTTCGCTGCTCGTATTCATTCTCGCGATCGGCTACTACATCACGCCAGCGCTCGTCGGCGGCCAGAGCGGTCAATTGATTTCCAACATGATCGCCTATCACATGCAGACATCGCTCAACTGGGGTCTGGCAGCCGCGCTGGCCGCAATTCTCCTGCTCGCAGTCATAGGGCTCTACCTGCTCTACGACAGGGTCGTCGGCATCGACCGGATGCGGCTCGGATGACTCGCACTGTAACCCCCACAGGCAGGAGAATTGGGCGCTACGCCTACCTTGCGTTTTGCGTCTGCGCGTTCGTGTTCTTGGTGGCACCAATCTTGGTCATAGTGCCCTTGAGCTTCAACGCCGAGCCCTACTTCACATTCACGGAAGGCATGTTGCGCCTCGACCCGGACGCTTGGTCGCTGCGCTGGTACCACAGCATCCTGGAAGACGAACAGTGGAGCCGAGCGCTCTTCAATAGTCTCGTGATCGGCATTTCAGCGACCATCCTCGCGACGGTACTAGGCACCATGGCGGCACTCGGTCTTGCCAGCCCCGCCATGCCCGGCAGGCGAGCTGCAATGGGCCTGCTCATCTCACCCATGATCACGCCGGTGATCATCGTCGCGGTCGGCGTGTTCTTCTTCTACTCAAGACTTGGATTGACCCAGACCCATCTCGGCCTCATCCTTGCCCATGCCGCCCTTGGCGCACCCTTCGTGGTCATTACGGTGACCGCCACGCTCTCCGGATTCGACCACAGGCTGATGCGCGCCGCAGCCAGCCTTGGCGCAGGCGCATTCACGCGATTTCGTCGCATTCAACTGCCGCTGATCGCCCCGGGAGTGTTCTCAGGAGGCCTCTTCGCCTTTGCGGCGTCCTTCGATGAGGTTGTCGTGGTGTTGCTCATGGGGGGGATTGACCAACGAACCATCCCCCGCCAGATGTGGTCTGGCATCCGCGAGCAGATCAGCCCAACCATCCTCGCGGTGGCTACCTTGCTCATCATGTTTGCCATTCTGTTCCTGTTCACCGTCGAGTGGCTGCGAAGAAGGTCGAGCGAGCGCTCGGCGAGCTAGTAGAGGCGCGGGAGCTTGTAGGCGCGGCCTAGTTAATTGGCGAACTTGACGCTCACAACTCGATTGAGCCCCACACTACGGCCACCGGCTGCGTGGGAGAGCTTAACAAACCGCTGATACAATTCATGACATTCGGGAAGGAAATATGTCTCGAGAGGTAGAAATGATCGAGACCTCGACCGCAGAAGATGTCATCGAAACGGCGATCAATAAAACAGCGGAGATGAATCCGCAAGAGACCGATGGAGATTGGCTCTAAGTCGTGACTGTGGAGTCCGGCCCATTCATCAAGGAGTGGGATGTCGCGGAGTGCTGGCT
>CAZNYE010000194.1:0-3689 GCA_964577185.1 uncultured Pseudomonadales bacterium
CCCGAACGACCCGGATTCGGTGCTAGCCATGTGTATGCGGAGCGGGCGAGCGCGGAAGCACGATTCCGGGTACAACCGCCGCAAGAAGTGCGAGCGCCCTACACGGCAAAGTACATTGCAGGCCAATCGCTCATGCTGGTCGATGGTGGCTGGAGTTGGAAGTTCGATGATGATCTATTGAACGAGACCACCGCGTTCGAACTCTCAGAGGATGAGTTTCGCGCACTCAAGTTGCCCGTCGCACTCATCTACGGTGAACAAAGCGCACATTGCACCGAGCGCACTGTGGACTACATGCGCACACTTGTTCCCGATCCCTTCTTCACGCGCAGCCTCAAAGACGCTCGGCATCATGTGTTCTTGGACCAGCCACTGGAATTCGTGCGAGCACTAAGAGACCTTCTCGAAGCCGTGGGCAAATAGTTGCTTACCGCTTCGCAGTAAACTCTATGTGAAGCTCCTTGAGCGCCCGTAGCGCGAAATTGGGGGCGACGGTGAGATCGTTCCCGCCTGGCGCGAACCAAATGTCATCCACGCGGTCGATCAGCGCCCTGAACGCCCAGTACATCTCGCGACGCGCGAGCGGGGCACCGAGACAAAAGTGCACGCCTGATCCGAAGCCAAGATGGCGTCCCGGCTTGTCGCGCCTGAGATCGAGGTTCTCGGGACAGTCGAATTCCCTCCGGTCGCGATTGGCGGCGGCATACCGCACATTGATAGTGGCGCCCTCGGGGATGGTCACGCCGTGCATCTCAATATCGCGGGTGGCGGTGCGAAAGAGTCCCTGGACAGGGCGCGCATTTGCCTGTGATTGGGATCGTCTCGTCCGGCCAGCGTGGGAGCCGGTACCCATCCCTTCTCTTGGTAGAGCCGGTGCATGCGCTTGGCGCGCCCAAGATCCATATGCGCGTGCGCGCCCTCGCCTCGCTGATAGCGCTCGCTGGTAAAGGACTTGGTGTCCAATAGTAGATTGCGGAGATCTTCGAATCGCGTGATGGCATACATGCCGGTGATCGGATCTTTCCAGACAGGGGCTTGCTCTCGCAGCAGGTCATAGGCGTGGTAGGGACAGATTTGAATGTCCGCATCGAGAAAGTTGATATCGGACGGCGTTTCGGGGACGACCGGACTGTAGGGTTCCTTGTGCAAGAGATGTGAAGTCTTGTTGTTGTAAAAGGAGGTGTTTGGGAAGCCTGCAGCCATCCGGGGTCAAACGGAACTTCGCGCCAGGCCCATTCGGAAGGATCCAAGGGTCGGATGAATGACGTCACTCCACAAGCGTATTGAATTTGGTCGGATATTCCCATCCCGCATTATAGGGGGGCTGGTTTCAGGGGGCTCTTGCCGCATGGATCGTGAGCATGAGCTCCGATTCGTCGATCAGACAATACTCTGGGGGTCGTCCAGAAAGCTGCTCGCTGCGCGATAGGATGGTTGGCACACCTTCACCGCGTTTTTCCATAAAGTACTCGCGATGACTTCTGAACGGATCTCTTTCAATCGGGCAGCGGGCTAGCATGCTGGTGATCGCTTCGTTTCTCGCCGCCTGTCTGTAAGCTAGGCTCTCCGGAGTCATGGTGTTGATGAGCATGCCCGGGGTGTACAACTCCAATCTGTCGTCGAATAGTCGAAGCCGAACCTTGCTGCCGGACATGGAGTAGTCGCGATGCGCGACCGCATTGGTGAGCGCCTCGAACACGGCGAGCATATCGAATTGAGGAGAGTCTGTTCGCCCTCCACGCGGACTCTTGTTCGCCGATACTCGGATGTTCTTATTGACAAAGTCACACGCATCGAGGATCTGTTGATCGATCGGCCCAGTAATATCCCGCGCATCCCTCTGGTACGCCGCCTCCGACTGTGGTGAGACTGTCGAGCCATGGTAGGCGACAGCCTGAATGAACGCGGATGAAAGAAATGCTTGAGGCGTGCGGCAGGCGAGCAAGATTCCGGTTACGGTGGGATGCCAGATTCCAGCGTTGTCCCGCGTCGCCATGGCCAGCTTTGAGAGTAGCGACTCGGACTTATCTTGGGTGCGGGCTGTTGCGAAGCGCCTCCAGAGAGAGTCCTTGAGGTCCTCCATAGTTGCTTGTGGAACGGGCGACTCGTCGAAGCGGATAAGTCTCGATTGACTGCGCTTCTGGAACAACCGAGACAGTTGATCTGGAGGAATCGGCCGCTTCGAGGAACCAATTCGGTAATAGTAACCGCCCGGGCTTTGGTGAATAAAGAGGCTCCGGGTCATCTCAACACGCACCAGCGCGCGTTCGACACCGGTGCTATCCGGCAAGCTAATGCGCTCGATCACAGGCGCGACGGCGGGACTTATGGAGTCCTCGCAGGCTTGGTGCACCAACGCTTCCACTGCATCGAGACGCTCTAATGAAATGCCCAGCACTTCCCGAGTTTTGTCATGCACACCCAATAGCAAGACACCGCCACGGGCGTTGGCGAAAGCGGCGAGTTCATCGGCAAGGGAACTCTGTTCGGGCCCACGCACCTTGCCACTGGCAACGCGAACCTCCTTAAATTCGAGAAAGCTGTCCTCTCCTAGTTTGATTTTTTCCAGCAACTCGCTACGCGTATTGAACATCTCTCATCCTTCATACCTCCCGCCCAAGACGCGCCCAACGGCGCGCAAATGCTTCGCGTCCTCCCTCCATCACGCGGCAGACTTCTTCTCTGACCTTCGTCTCTTGTAACGCTCCATGCTCTAGGACGCGGCACTGACCACCCTGAAAGTCTAGAGCGTGCACCATTTCCGCATCGCCGTTCACCAGGATATTAGGGTTGTGCGTCACCACAATCAGTTGCCGCCGCAACTTGTTCTCGCGAATCTGACGTACGATCAGTTCGTAGATCAGGTGATTGTCCAGATCGTCTTCAGGCTGGTCGAGCACCAGTGGTTCGTTCCCGAACGCCAGCAAGAATGCGAGCAAAGCTGCCGAGCGCTGACCTTGAGAGCCTTGCTCGATGCGCGACCAATTGCCTCCTTCGCCCGTGCGGCTGTATTCGATACGCAGATCATCTTCGGGGAACCAGCAGCGGACATGAATTTGTCAGCGCTTGTTCCACGCCATTGCGCCATTGAACGACACGATCATCTTCTGTGAGCGCCCGCACCCGTTCTTCAAACACTTGCGCGCTCCGGTGGAGAGAATCCTTTGCTTCTTGGAGTGCTCGTTCCACTTCGCTTCTCCATGCGAGCATGTTCTGTTCCTTGGAGGTGTCAAACATGTCTTGTTCCCAGTCGTCGCGCAGCAGATCCTCCGCCACTGACCTAATGCGGCTTGGAATCGCCTTGAACTCGTCGAGCATTGCCGTTACTTCCAGCTGTTGGCGGCGAGCCCTCTGATACGCCCTCAATATCTCTGAATGTTGAGATTGCTCAAGTGTCCTGAGCTTGCGATTTAAGTCGTTGAGTTTGCGTTCCAGTTCGGGACGTTCCTGTAAGCGTCCGTCCATTTCGCGCAGTTTGGCTCGCTGAGAGAGATAGGTGCGCTTGGCTTCTTCTTCCCGCTTGTGCAACGCTCCAACACCGGCCGCCTCATCGATAATCGAAAGCAATGCTTGGCGACCTTCTCCCGCGATGGTCGCAACTTGACCTTGGGAAAACAAGCGGATGGGAAATCGCTCGGGGCTCAGCGCTTGACTTGCGGAAGGACGAAACTCCTGGTCCTCGTTCTGCT
>CAZNYE010000195.1:0-2760 GCA_964577185.1 uncultured Pseudomonadales bacterium
GCAAGCTTCAGTGTGACCAGATCCTCCACCGCATCGCCGTTGAGGTCGCGGAAGCCGTGCAGGATTGTGTATTCAAAGCGGCCTTGCAGGCCGAGCAGCAGGGACGGGACGCTGGCGTCTTCGAATTCGAAGGTGAGGGCATAGGCCCCGTCGAAGTCGAAAGGGACATCGATGGCTACTATCTCCGGGGTCGTCGCGAAACTGCCAACCTCATCTTGGCGGTGAAGCTCGAAGTGATCACGATTCCAGAAGAGGAGGTCCGGGCGCCCATCGCCGTCGTAGTCAATCTTGTGCACCCGAAGGAGATACCAGGGCAGGGTCTCCGCCGTGATGCCTGTCGCGCCGTATGTCTTCGCCGCGCCTGGCATCCTGGATTCCAAATGTGGTTCCGCCGGCCCGAGTTTCACCGGATGAGAAAATGACCCGTCGATGTCTTGAGTCGATATCCAGAAACCGTCGGTATCGGGCAATACCAGATCGTCGAGACCATCGCCGTTCAGGTCCCGTGAAATGTCGAGACGTGCCAGCACGTGAGTTCCTCCCGCGCCACGAAAGCTCGTCGTGAGAGCGATCGAACAGCATTCGCTGGCGGTGTCTGCATCAAAGAGCGTCACCCTGCCGTGGCGGTAGATGAGTAGGTGGTCGCGTCCGCCGCGGAGGACTGTACCAACGAAGAGCACCCCGAAGCCAAGTTCCGCGCGTTGCGCTTCCGACCACTCGCCGCCCTCAAAGCCATGGATCGTCAATCGCGCGGTGTGACCATCCGGGCTATCAACCACCGCCAGTTCAGCGCTCTCCGGACGTGTGAAAGACCCTGCCAAAATGGTCTGGTGCGCCGAACGTCCAGTGTCGATCTCAAACTTCTCGAAGAGTTCCTCGCCCGTCTGTGCGAACGCAGTTGTGCAACAGAGCGCCAGCGTACAGAGAGCGAACCGGATGAGAGCCACCCATGGCTTCACCTCGCTTCCTCCTTTCCAATGTGAACGAAGCCTAGTATTTCAACGCGTATCGTGAAACGCAACTATTATTGATAGGTGCTACTATTCGAGCTAAACAAGTATCAAATATAGATACCTCATGGCCCAATCCAATCGAATCGTAGATGCGCTCAAGCGAGCGCTCAAGGCGCAAGGCGTTTCTTACCTAGAGGTAGCGCAACGACTCGGACTGTCGGAAAGCAGCGTGAAGCGGCTTTTCTCAACCAGAGCCTTCTCCCTACAGCGTCTTGAGTCGGTGTGCGACATGGCAGGCATCGACCTACTCGAACTCGCACAACTCGCGGATGCCGAAAAGCTCCGGGTGCCTTCGCTCACTGAAAGACAGGAACGGGAAATCGTCAGCAACCCAGAGCTATTGCTTGTCGCTGTCTGCGTCCTGAACCGCTGGTCATTCGAGCGTATCCTCGATCAATACAAGTTCACAAAAAATCGCCTGACTGGTCTGCTCGCCCGACTTGAGCATATGGGATTGATCGAGGTGCTGCCGGGCAATCGCATCCGTCCGCGCATCACGCGCAACTTCGGCTGGTTGCCGGATGGGCCCATCCACAGGTTCTTTGTGGACCGCCTGCAGGGTGAGTTTTTGGCGGGAGGCTTCTCGCCTGAACGCGACGTGCACAAGGTCGCGTGGGGAATGGTCTCCGCTGAATCGGCATCAGTCCTCAAGGCGAAAATCGACGAACTGACCGACACCTTCGACCATCTCACACGCAGCGACGAAGTGCGCACGAACGCCGTCCCGAGCGGAACCTGTCTGCTCGTGGCACTGCGCGCCTGGGAGCCCTCGCACTTCCGAAACATGCGCAGGTCGGGCTGACAGACAGGCAACATACTCCCGGAACTGACGACACCGCACGACTCCGCCGCGGCACCGGGCTTTGAGTCAGGAATGTACGACTGGACACCTTATTTGTTCACGACACGCTGGACTCCCCAGTGTATGGACTCCCCAGTGTATTGCCAGAATTCGAAACGCAGACTAAACTGTACAAATCGTACAGCTTGGACTCACTCATGAATCAGGCCGGTGCCGAAGAAGCTCGCAAGAAACTGCCGGAACTAGTCGAACGGGCAGAGCGTGACGGCACGGTGACCATAGTCACAAAGCGCGGCCGTCCCTGCGCGGCAATCGTCCCCCTGTCTCATCTGAATCGAGCGGAAGCCCCGAAACTGACGGAACTGCGCGACTCTGCAGGTGGCTGTTACGGCGATGTCGCGGAGTACATTGACAGCAGCCGCCGCGCCTGGTGATCCGAGACATCGGTCAGCTTCCGCTCTCTGGTCGAGTGCTTGTGGATTCGGCGCCAATTATCTATTTTCTTGAGGGTCATCATGAGTTCGCTGCCCGTTTCGAAGCGCTCTTCACGCAGGCCGAATCCGGAAACTACGAATTGGTCATCTCCACAGTTACCTTGGTCGAGGTCCTGACAGGGCCCTTGCGGCAAGGCAATGAAAAGCTTGCACATGCCTATCGACAAGCTTTGACTTCACCATCAACTTGGATCGTCGCCGACCTGACACCTGAAATTGCACATCGAGCCGCGCGCATCAGGAGTGAGACGCGACTTCGAGTGCCCGATGCAGTACAGGTTGCGACGGCGCTTGAAATGTCCTGCAGCGCATTGATCACCCATGATCGAGACTTCGCAGCACTTAAAGGGTCAACCCAATTCATCGCAGTGTATTGCTAGGGTCGCATTGGGAATCGGGGATTGGAATTGGCACCCCCCAGGAGATAGTGTAGGAGCCGCCACAAACAGTA
>CAZNYE010000196.1:0-10770 GCA_964577185.1 uncultured Pseudomonadales bacterium
GCTCGACGGTTCGCCAACAGGTGGCCTTCTATGGTTCCACGCCCGCTTACAAGCCGGTGCTGGAGTCCATTGGCGCTGGAGAACTGCAACCCACCTTAAATGCCATGTCCAAGCAGGGCAAGTGGATGGAAATGGCAGGTCTCATTGATGAAGACTTGGTGCGGGAATTTGCGGTTGTGGCGGAGCCCAAGGATCTTGCCAGCGCCATCAAGGCCAGGTTTGGTGATGTCGTCGATCGAACTTCAGCGGCCTATGGACTCATGCCTGCGGACATTCAAGAGCAGGTTATTCGCGAATTACGGGCTGCCTGAGATGATCCTCAGTATCGATGTCTTCTGGTCATTCAGGAGTCCCTACTCGTATCTTGCGACCGCAAGACTGGTTCGTTTGCGAGAAAAGTATGACCTGACCATTGAGGCCCGGCCGGTATTGCCGCTCGCGGTGCGAACGCCGGAGTTCTTTGAGAGAGCCAACCCCTTGTTCGTCTCCTATCTGCTGCGCGACATGGTGCGCGTCGCAGAACGCTTGAATATTCCATTGTCCTACCCCAATCCGGATCCTGTCGTTTTTGATATGGCAAATGGCCGGTATCCTGAGGAACAACCCTATATTCATCGCTTGACCCGCCTCGGAGCCGCCGCCGCCGAGCGTGGGGATGGGCTCGCCTTTGTTGATGAGGTTTCGCAAGTCATATGGGGCGGTACGCAAGACTGGCATCTCGGCACGCACCTCGCCGAAGCTGCCGAGCGGGCTGGATTCAATCTGTTAGAACTTGATGCTGCAATTGAGTCTGAACCGGAGAGGTTCGTGAATGGCATTGAAGAGAATCAACAGGCCTTGGAGGCGGCTGGTCATTGGGGTGTGCCGACCTGCGTGTTCAAGGGCGAACCCTTCTTTGGTCAGGACCGAATAGTCGATCTGGTCTGGCGACTGGAACAGAACGGACTTCAAGAGCGCGGCGGCTGACGCGGCGCGACTGCGGGTTGATTCTCCATGTCCTGCTGAAGGCTTGCGAATCAAGGGTCTTGAAAAAAAAATCTTTGCTCCCACCTTTGTGACGAACAAACACCGCCAATGTGGCGGACATCACAAAGGAGAACAAAAATGCTGTATCCAGCTTCTAGATTTTTGCGCAGCGACCCCTTCGCGCTGGCTCGTTGTTTTCGAGGCGATTACGCGCAAGGAGCCTGCGGATATCCAGCCGTCAATCTTTGGCATTCGCAGGACACGGCGGCCATCACTGCCGAGGTTCCAGGCGTTGAGCCAGGGGATTTAGACATTTCCGTCAAGGACAATGTCTTGGCCTTTTCGGGCGAACGCAAGGCGGAAAGCCTCTCAGACAAGGCTGTCTGGCATCAACGCGAACGCACTTCCGGCAGGTTCAGCCGCGCCATTCGCGTTCCCTTCAACGTTGACCCGGAAAAGACCGAGGCCCGCGTGCGCAACGGTGTGCTCGAAGTGGTCCTGCACCGGCGCGAAGAGGACAAGCCTCGTCGCATTCAAGTCAACGCTGCCTAGTTGTTATAGCGCATGGGAGATGACATCATGGAAATCAAAGATCTGATCCCATGGGCGCACATCTCAATGGTTTCATAGCCGGACGGTGAGGATTGGTTGCGTTGACCAAGTTCACGAAGCGTTATGGAAGTTGGGCTTTGGTTGCAGGTGCATCGGAAGGGCTTGGTGTCGCCTTCGCCGAACGCCTCGCCGCGAGGGGCATGAACATCCTGCTGATCGCACGGCGCGGAGAACTCATGGAGAGGGTGGCCGAAAATCTACGCCAACACCACGGCGTGGAGGTGCGATGCCTTGTGCAGGATCTGGCTGCCGCGGATCTTGCTGACGTCTTAAGAGAGGCGACCTGCGAAATTGATCTAGGGATCATGATCTATAACGCGGCCTTTGTGCCCATGGGGCCTTTCGTCGACACCGACGAGGAAGATGTTGAGCAATTGATGAAAGTGAACACCCTTGGCCTGATGGCAGCGGTGCGGACGGTCGCTCCAGGCATGCGTGAGCGTGGGCGCGGCGGAGTCATCCTAGTGTCTTCATTGGCCGGCCTTCAGGGATTCCCGGGCATCGCCGGTTATTCGGCAACCAAGGCATTCATCAACAATCTCGCCGAAGCCCTCTGGTTCGAGCTCAAACCGCATGGAATAGATGTCATGGGCTGCATTGCGGGTGCCATGCCCACGCCAGGATACACTCGCATATTCAAAGAGTTAGCGCCTGGCGCCATGGATGCGGAAGATGCGGCGGAGCGTACGCTGAAAGCGCTTGGCAGGGGGCCAAGATTCATCCCTGGTTTCATCAACAACCTAGTTGCACACACCACCCTGCACCTGATGCCTAGGAAACGTCTGATTGCCATGCTGGCGAAGACCATGCAGAACCTGAATTGATGAGCCACGCTTTGGGGTTCTTTGCCCCTTGGCTAGTTCCGATAGGGTCAAGGGGGGCGAGCAGTTACGAGGGGTTGATCAATAGCCAGCCTCGCCGGCCTGAATCACACTTAGAAACTCTCGTGACAAGGGCTCATATTCGCCGCTGCCTGGCTTGATCACATAGATGGGGTCTCCGCCAACCTTGTCGAGATCAAAGCCCGCATCGCGAAGATCGGTCTTCTTCAACTTGAAGGTGCCAGTGACCTGCATTTCTCGTAGCACGCGGATGAATACCGGCCTCGCGTAGGAAGGCAATGATTCATTCACATGCTGTGAGAGTTCCTTCAAGTCCAAGTACGCTCCCTCGTGCAGCTTGAGGGCGGCCATGCCGGCGCGTCCTTCCGCGCCCGGCACCGGAACGCCGAACACATTGGAAATCTCCACTTGCGGGTAGGTGTTCAATATTTCACCAACTTCGTTCGTCGAGACGTTCTCGGATTTCCACCTATAGGTGTCCCCGACCCGGTCTATGAATTGATAGTGCTTGAGGCCGGCTGTCCAGCCCACATCGACTTCTCGTATGAGATCCCCTGAATTGAACCAGGCATCGCCTGATTCGAGGACGTCGCGAACAATCTTGCCTTCGGTGGCGCTTGTGTCGGTATAGCCTTCAAACAGGGTTTCCGGGGTGATCTTACCCAATAGCAGACCTGGTTCTCCAAGATCTGCTGGAACGACTCTGCCGGAGGCGTCGCGACGGATTACATCGGCTTCGACATCATAGGACGCAAGCGCGAACTCGCGGGTCGAAAACCCGATACTGCAATCCTTGTTGAGCAGATTGAGAAAGGCGATATTCCCCTCGCTCGCCCCGTAAAATTCGGTGATGCGATCGATGCCGAAGCGCTGCCGAAACTGCTTGAAAATATCAGGCCTGAGTCCGTTGCCGACAATTCTATCCACCGAGTGATTCCGGTCGTCGGGACGCTCGGGTTGGTTCATAAGATAACGAAGAATCTCGCCTATGTAGGTGAGGCAGGTGGCCCGGGATGATCGCACCTCAACCCAGAACTGGCTGGCCGAGAACTTGCGCCGCAGAATGACCGTTGCACCACTCACCATGGCCGCCAAGGCACCCACGAGCAGTCCCGTGCCGTGATAGAGCGGTAGGGGAACATACATGCGATCACTCGGCGTTGCGCGGAAGCCTGCCCGAGCCAGCCCAAAGGATGTGAAAATGGCGCGGCGATTGGACACAATCGCAGCTTTCGGCAGGCCAGTGGTTCCAGAGGTGAAGAGATGCATGCTGGTCTCTCGCAGCGTGACCTCGGCGGTGACAGCGAGATTCTCGCTTGACATCTCGGCTTGCGTCTGGATCAAGTTCTCGGCCCAGTTGGGCGTGGTGGAGTCTCCGACCATGAAGTAATCCCGCCCTTCGCGAAGCGCGAGATCCGACTTCACCTCTTCAACAGCCGCTCGCAGTTCTTCTCCGAAGATACACACTTTGGGTTCGCTGACAGAAAGGCAGTGGGCAAGCTGACGCCCACGCAGATTTGTGTTCATGAAGCTCGCGGCCACGCCGAGCTTATTGAGTGCGAGGAACACGGCCAAAAATTCGATGCTATTCTCCATTTCGACAGCGGCAACGTCTCCTATCTTGAGGCCGCAATCCGCGAGGCGCCGCCCCATACGATTGGAGAGCGCGTTCAATTCGCCGTAGGAAATGCTCCGGCCTTCAAATTCTATGCAGGGATGATCCGGCGCCCGTGCCGCGTGTGCTTGTATGCGCAGCGCGTAGCCGTCCTTGGTCTCGAATGGGGAGGGCACAAAGAGCTTTTGGTTGCGCTTCAAGAACACCAGATCCTTGAGTGTGCGCCAATTGTCGGCGAGTGAACTTGTCATGGGCTAGTCGTCGGTGTTTGGATCTTTTGGCTGCGTCTTGCTTTACGCTTGTAGCGAAGCTTGCGGAGTCTTGCATTCAACACTCGGTACAGGGGCGGAATGTCGAGGGACGCGATGGCGATTCCGAGTGGAATCATCCAGAAGCCGAGGATCGGTAGGAATCCGACAAGTCCACCAAGCACGAGCATGAACCCCACGACGAGTCTGAGTCCCGGCGGAATGCGGCGCTTGCCTCGTCTGAGTCCACGGTAGGTGACCACCACAAGCAGGCGACGAATGCGGAGCCAATTGGGTCGACGAATGCGACGCCAGTTGAGTCGGCGAAGAGTCACGTGCCCTGTTAGACCATCATGGGTTCATCGTCGGGGTCGAGATGCCCCTCGATATGTTTGCGCCGCGCGAGAGTCGGATCGATGGAAAGAAAGCGGTAGGCACCGTCCTGGTGTATGGCACGTTCAATACGTCGTTGATGCATCAAATGGTGCAGGTGTGCGATAACCTCTCCGAGCGCCATCATGGTTCCCATGAGGTTGAGATTGCGCTTGAACAGTGCGGGAATCAGCTCTACGGCCTTGTGCGGCTCGACGCAGTGTTCTTCGATGGCCAGCATGCGGTCCGCGTGGTGATCGATCAATGAGCGCAATCGCTCGCGCAGCCCATAGAAGGGCAGATTGTGCGCGGGAAGCACCAGCGTATCGGGAGGAAGATCCAAGAATCGGTCATGTGATTCAAGCCAAGCTTTGAGCGGATTCGCTTCGGGTTCATGCGGAAACACGCTGACATTGGAAGTGATCACGGGAAGCACCTGATCTCCCGAGATGAACACTCTTAGGCCGGCGCAATGCAGGCAGGCATGTTCTGGGGAGTGGCCCGATCCGACAACGACTCTCCAGTCATGGCCGCCGATGCTTAACACTTGGCCGTGTTCCAAGCGCAGGAAGCCAGTAGGCATGGCGTGCCTGGACATGGGGTTGTCGCGGTCCACGCCAGCGCGCAATTGATTTGAAAAATCTGGGTCAAGTCCCGCACGCGAATAAAAAGCCGCCGACTGCCAACTCGCATGTTTACTGCGTGGTCCAGCGAACGCGAGCGCTTGGTAGTATTCCTTGAAGGTCATGTGCAGGGGGCAGCGGAAAGTGTCGGTGATCATCTCCGCCTGTCCGGTATGGTCGGGATGAAAATGTGTGCAGATCACTCCCTTCACGGGTCTGCCGTCGAGATGCGCGGCGAAAATACCTCGCCAGAGTTGTTCGGTGCGTTCATCGTTCCACCCTGAATCCACGACGTACCAGCCGTCCGAGTCTTCAAGCAGGTACAAATTGATGTGATCAAGACCGCCCGCGAGCGGCATTTTCAGCCAATAGACCGTGTCGGCAACCTGGCGCGGAGTGCCTTCTTCAGGGTGGTCTGCCCAAGGATATGTGAGGCCGTTAGCTTGGGGCACGAATTCGCTTTCATATGGGGAGGATGGATACTAACACGCAGGCGCGCCGGGGCAGAGTCCAAGTCTAGCTGGAATCGGCTTGCATTCATTGAACTACTCGCGGTTCTCGGTGCCAGTGTGGGCCATCTGTTGTGAGCGTTATTGCGCCCGCGATCGAGCTTGTATCGCCGTGCGTCGCTTGCAAACAAACTCACCGGAAATGTCTTGTGCCCGGCTGACTTCTCCATCTAGTTTCAACCCTTCCCGCAAGTTAGATCGCCAACCCTCGCGCATGATGTGCTTGATGGTCGCGCGGGTCCTTCGGTCAGTGTAACGAGTTGCGGGCGTGATAGAGTTTGCCGCTTTGATGATTGAGTAACGCGTCCATGCCGACACAAATGAACGTCAGGCCAATCCCGGGGCTCGACGATGACATCAACGACATCCGCTTGGCGACCGCCGAGATCATGAACGAAGATGTGCTGCCGATCGAAGGCAAGTTGTGGGCTGTGCGGCGTGATGGTCGGCGCGCGGGCAAGGAGCAGGTCGAAGAAGCCAAGGAACTGCGCGAACAAGTCCAGACCAAGGTGAAGCAGCAGAAGCTCTGGGCACCGCACCTGCCAAAGGAATTCGGTGGCATGGATATCGGCTTTCTGCGTCAAGCCTATATGAACGAGGTGCTGGCTTATAGCCCGGGAGCGGCCGCGTTGTTTGGAGTGGTCGCACCCAACTCTGGCAATCAGAAAATCCTCTTGAAGTACGGCACTCCGGAGCAGCACGAGAGATGGCTGATTCCACTCACCGAAGGCAAGATGCAGTCTGGATTTTCCATGACCGAGCCGGATCAGCCAGGATCGGATCCGCGCTCTCTGCAAACCATTGCACGCCTTGAAGGCGATGAGTGGGTGATCAATGGCCACAAGTGGTTCACCTCGAACGGATTCGCGGCGGACTTCTTGATCGTCATGTGCCGAACGGCGGATGAGTCCGACAGGCAAGCGGCCGGATCTCGCATGACCCAGATTATAGTGCCGACGGACACGCCGGGGCTTGAAATCATACGAGGCGTTCCGGTGTGGGGGCGATCATCGAGTCACTGCGAGATACTCTACAACAATGTTCGTGTTCCCAAGTCCAATCAGCTTGGAGGTACCGGGACAGGACATGCGGCCGCGCAAGATCGGCTCGGTGCGGGGCGCATCTACCACTGCATGAATTCGATAGGTGCCATGTGGCGCGCCTTCGACCTGATGGTTGAGCGCTGTACCACGCGAGCCGTGCATGGCGGCGAACTGCTCGAAGAGAAGCAATTCATGCAGGGATTCATCGCGGATTCCTACATCGACATACAAGCAGCCCGCCTGATGACGATCGAATGCGCCAATAAGATGGAGGCGGGTGGCAATGCGCGCGCGGATATATCGGCGATCAAGGTGTTTGTGCCCGCCGCCATGCATCGCGTTGTTGATCGCGCCATTCAGGTGTGGGGGGCTGCGGGCGTTTCCGGAGACCTGCCGCTTGCGGATATGTACCAAGGGGCGCGCACCCTGCGGCTCGCCGACGGCCCGGACGAGGTGCATCGTATTCTGATCGCAAAGACGGTGCTACGCGCCTATCACGCGGGCAAGGGCTGGGATTTCGGAAATTGACCCCCCTGAAGACTTACAAGGGCGCCTGCCACTGCGGCGCCGTTCAATTCGAAGTTGACGCTCCATCCAAGGTGACGTTGTTGGACTGCAACTGCTCGGTCTGCGCCATCGTCGGGTTCATCCACTTGATCGTGCCGCTTGAGCGCTTTCGTCTTCTCCTCGGAGAAGACATGCTCACGACCTACACCTTCCACACGGGCGTGGCTCGACACACCTTCTGCAAGCGCTGCGGTGTCAAGCCCTTCTACGTGCCGAGATCACATCCACATGGGAAGAGCGTGAATGTGCGCTGCCTGGACCAGAGCGAGTTCGAGGAGATGACTATTGAGCCCTTCGACGGGAGGCATTGGGAACAGCACGTGGGCACAGTTCAATCGAGGTTTGCAGAATGAAACTCTTGCGTATTCTGGTCTGGCTGCTCGCCGCGCTTATGGGGCTCGTTGTGGTGCTCTTGTTCGCCGGCTTCGTTTCTTGGCAGCTCGCGCTTGATCGGGATTATCAGCACACTCGCGATACCGCGGGCTTGCCGGTGTTTCCGCAGCGGCGCGAAGGTCTCGTCCGCGTTCGTGCGCGAGATATGGAGTTTCGTGCCCGCGTGGTGGGTCTGGATCAAAACGGCCCGGTCATCATCCTGCTGCACGGGTTTCCGGAGACGTCGATTATGTGGCAGCCTCTTCTGGCATCGGCGAGGGATGCCGGCATGGCGGCGGTCGCCTTCGATCAACGTGGGTATAGCCCTGGGGCGCGTCCAAGCGAGGTCGAAGACTATGTCGTCCCCGAGTTGGTACAAGATGCCCTCGCAGTGGCCGAGACGCTCGGCGTGGACAAGTTTCATGTGGTGGGTCACGACTGGGGAGCGGCGGTCGCCTGGTCGATGGCTATGCTGCGGGATCCACGGGTGCTGAGTGTCACAGCCTTGTCGATTCCCCACGGCGCGGCGTTCGTAGAGGCGATCATGAATGATCCCGAGCAACAACGACGCAGCAGTTACATGGCGGTGTTTCGAACGCCCGTGCTCGCGGAATACTTGTTTGGCATGCTCGACATGGGCTTGCTGAAGGCCATGCACGAAGTGAATCAAGGCGCGGCGCTTGATGAGTACGTGAGAGTCTTGTCAGAACCGGGTGCCATGACTGCGGCTCTGAACTGGTATAGGGCCTCCGCGCTTGGTTCAGACGAGGCCGATCTTGCCCAAGGCTCGTCCATGATTCATGTTCCCGCGCTCTTCATAGGCGGCAGGCGCGACGGCGCGGTGGCAAGCAGCGGAATCGACGCCCAGGCCAAGTACATGGCGGGACCCTTCGAATCGCACATGCGCGATGCCGGACACTGGCTGATGGGGGAAGACACGGAGTTTTTGGTGGAGACGATCATCGACTTTGTCGGTCGCCATGATGGACATCAAGAGTCATAGTGCGCAAGGGACACCCACCCTGCGCAAACAGATAATAGCGACACCCACCGCACCCAGGGCGGGTGTTCATGATAGGAAGTATCCGGCGCGGTTTGGTCGGCGAACGTCGAGGCGGTAAGGCCGCAGATGAGAATGGTCAACTCCGTATGGTGAACAAGACGCTAGCCACTGTGATCATTTTTGGGGGATTGCGTACCTAACAAAATAGCTCAAAACACCACGACCCCCCCTTTCCCCAAAAATTCCCGCCAGAACCGATAGAATGTGAAAGCGCCCGACCGGGGACGGGGGCTTCCGATTTCCGTAGGGGCTACCAAGGGTTTGGGCGGTCTAACTGAAAACTGGCACCGCTGGAGGTATGCGCTCTACGACGGCTATGTGACAGGTAGTCGGGATGGCGCACCGCTCGCGCCGCTCATGGGCCGCCACAAGGGATATGACGGCGGCGCCGGTGACATTGGCTTGGGTCCCCTGTGCTTCATGCTCGGCTATCCGGATCATTGTGTGCTCTACAGGTTTACGCCACGAGCGCTGACCTCGACGGACATGGAAGTGGTGTGGCTAGTCAGGGGCGATGCGGTCGAAGGGCAGGACTTCGAAATGAGCGAACTGACCTGGCTTTGGCACCAGACCACCCTGGAAGACATGCACATCGTCCGCCAGACCGCCGAAGGCATCAATTCACACTTCTTCGAACCCGGTCCGTTTCACCCTGAACGCGAATCTTTAGCGCTAGAGTTCATCGATTGGTACCTAGACCGGCTTGAAGGAAAACAGCCTTAAGAGAGGGGTTCTTCGGGCAGTATGCGTTTTCCCAACGTCGGTTGCGTAAACCTCTTAAGTGCGTGGCCGGCGCCGTTCAACAGACGCATCACTCAAACGGTCCAACCTTCGCGCCAGCCTATGGTGACGGACAGGATCGTGGACACCAAGGTTCCGCAAACGCGGATCAAAAGGAAGCCGATAGCACTTGCAGTGCTGCAAGAGCAGGGCATCGGCGATGGAAAGTACGTATGGATGCGCGATGAGTTCGGCTGAAGAATGCGAAAGCGCGAGAATGGCACCTAAGCGCCGGGTCTTGTAACCGTTGAAGTCGTTCTGAAACTTCGCCCCTTCGACTTCAAAATGGGGTTGAAGCTCATCGCTTATCCGATCAAGCACATCGTCGCTCACGAGTCCCTCCACAATCACGCCTCCGTCGCGCGCCAGTGCTTCAATGACTTCTTCCTCGGAGGTCTCGGGTTGAAAGGTCTGTAGCATCAGATCACCTATTCGCGCATCGACCCGCGGCAGAATGAAGCGACTCACCGAGCGCATTCATCAAGCCGTCGAGTTCTGTTTCGCTGGCCGCGAACGGTGGGCCGAGTTGGACGGTGTCGCCGCCATAGCGTACGTAGAAGCCCTTGTTCCACATGTCCATGGCCACTTCAAAAGGTCTTCTCAATGGTTCGCCGGGGTAGGGCGCAAGCGTAAGTCCGCCAGCGAAACCGAAATTGCGTATATCCACCACATTCGGACAGTTCGCCAAGCTGTGCAATCCGCTCTCAAAATAAGGCGCCATTTCCGCTACTCGATGAATGGCTCCTTCCCGCTCAAGGACATCCAGCGTTGCGAGGCCCGCCGCGCAGGCCAGAGGATGCGCCGAATAGGTGTATCCGTGCGGAATCTCCAGCGCGTATTCGGGTGTATTCACGTCCATGAAGGTGTCATAGATTGACTGGTCGACCACCACCGCGCCCATGGGCACCGCACCATTGGTGAGTTGTTTCGCGAGCATCATCATGTCTGGCGTCACGCCGAAGGCTTCGGCACCGGTGTTCGCACCCATGCGACCGAATGCGCAGATCACCTCATCGAATATGAGCAGTATCTGGTGTGCATCGCAGATCTCACGCAGGCGCGTCAAATAGCCCTCAGGGGGAGGGAACACCCCCGCCGAACCAGCCACGGGTTCGACAATCACCGCCGCGACATTGGAGGCGTCATGAAGCGCGAGGA
>CAZNYE010000197.1:0-4620 GCA_964577185.1 uncultured Pseudomonadales bacterium
GGCTACGAAAAGCCGCGTGCTGAGCGCCTACAAGGACAATGCCGCGGTCATCGAAGGGCATGAGCTGCTGGCCTTTGAGGTTGACGCCGAGGACCGTCGCTACAGGTACACACCTCGTCCCGCGCACATTCTCATGAAGGCGGAGACGCACAATCACCCGACCGCTATCGCCCCCTTTCCAGGTGCAGCGACCGGGTCGGGCGGTGAGATTAGGGATGAGGGGTCGGTCGGCCGGGGCTCCAAGCCGAAGGCTGGATTCGCTGGGTTCACCACTTCGCATTTGCGCATTCCTTCGCTCCCAGAGGCTTGGGAGAATCTGCAAGAGGATTCGCAACTTTCTTTTCCGGCACAACTTGCGACTCCCCTGGAGATCATGCAGCAGGGGCCGATTGGAGCCGCTTCCTACAATAACGAGTATGGTCGGCCAGCCTTGGCGGGATATTTTCGAACCTTTGAGCAGGGGATTCATCAGGATCATGCCTGGGGCTATCACAAGCCAGTGATGATCGCTGGCGGCGTGGGCGCCGTGCGCGAGGAGCACATAGACATGCTGCCATTTGCGCCAGACACACTGCTCGTGGTGCTCGGCGGACCCGCCATGCGCATAGGCATTGGAGGCGGCGCGGCATCATCTGGCGCTTCGGGTAGCCAGGATGAGGGGCTTGATTTTCAGTCGGTGCAACGCGAAAACGCCGAGATGCAGCGAAGGTGTCAAGAGGTGATCGATCGCTGCTGTGCGCTCGGAGAAGGCACCCCGGTCCAGCGCATTCATGATGTGGGCGCGGGAGGCCTTTCAAATGCCCTACCGGAACTCTTGAAGGACGGTGGCGTTGGCGGGGAAATTGATTTGGAAGAAGTGCCGCGCTCCGACCACACGCTCGGCCCCATGGCGCTTTGGTGCAATGAATCACAAGAGCGCTATGTGCTCGCCGTGAGCGAATCGCGCATGTCGATACTTCGTGACCTCTGTGCTCGCGAGCGCTGCCCCTATGCGGTTGTGGGAAGGATAACGCCAGATGCGACGCGCCTGAAGGTGACCGAGGCGGGCTCCAATATGCCAGTCGTGGATATGTCTTTGGCGCAACTGTTTGGCCAACCGCCCCGCTTGGAAAAGACGTACATTGCATGTGATCGTGCGCCTTGCACCGACATTGACGGACTAGATATCCACGAGGCCGCGTATCGGGTATTGGGGTTTCCGAGCGTGGCGAGCAAGAGCTTCCTCATCACCATTGGGGATCGCAGCATCACTGGATTGGTCGCGCGTGACCAAATGGTGGGACCTTGGCAGGTGCCGGTGGCCGACGCCGCTTGCACGCTCGCTGATTTTCACGGATTCGCGGGCGAAGCCTTTGCCGTAGGTGAGCGGTCGCCGCTTGCCATGTTGAATCCGGCGGCTTCCGCCCGCATGGCGATTGCTGAATCCCTAACAAATCTGGTCAGTTCAGGATTTGCAGTACTCAGCCGGGTGGTGCTTTCGGCCAATTGGATGGCGGCATCGGGTGTGCCCACAGAAGATGCCGCGCTCTATGAGGCTGTGCGCGCGGCCGCCTTGGAATTCTGCCCTGGTCTTGGCATCTGTATTCCGGTCGGTAAAGACAGCCTGTCGATGAGGACTCATTGGTTCGACGAACGCGAGCGCAGTGTCACATCGCCACTCACCTTGGTGGCGTCGGCCTATGTTCCGCTTGTGGATGTGCGGCGTGCGCGAACGCCTGAGATGCGATCAGATCTCGTGGACACCGAGCTTCTGCTGGTGGACCTTGGTACCGGGCGAAATCGCCTTGGCGGCAGTGTGCTTGCTCAGAGTTTTGGTGCCGTCGGCGGCGAACCGCCCGATGTCGAAGACGTGAGCGCCTTTAGGCGAATCCTGTGCTTCATGCAATCAGCGCTTGCCCAGGGCCTCATAGTGGCGATGCATGATTGTTCGGATGGTGGTGTGTTCGTGACGGTCGCGGAAATGTGCTTTGCCGGTCGCTGTGGTGCGAGATTGGACCTTGCGAGCCTTGTGAGCGATGAAGGCGAAGCCGCCAGCTTTCTCTTTAGCGAAGAGGTTGGGTTTGTGGTGCAGGTAAGGAGCGAAGATCGGCGATCGCTTCGCGCCTGTGCAGAGGAGCATGGTTGCGAGCAGTTCGTGACACGGCTTGGCGCACCATCCGAGAGAGAGGCACTTGTGATCGAGTTCGATGGGCGCGAGATTTACAACGCATCGCGCGCAAGCCTGGAGCGACGATGGCGGGTGACCTCACACGCCATGCAACAGCTTCGCGATGATCCCGCCTGTGCGGATGAAGAACTGCAGAGCGTCGATCTAGCCTCGGCGCGACTCAGTCCACGCCTGGAATTTGATCTCTTGCAGGCACCGGCCGTTTCGGCAAAGAGAAAGCCTCGAGTAGCCATCTTGCGAGAGCAGGGTGTCAACGGCCAGATTGAAATGGCGGCCGCCTTTGATCGAGCGGGATTTGAAGCTCATGACCTGCACATGACCGATCTCCTGCGAGGCCGGGATAGCCTTGATGGCTATCAGGTACTCGCGGCATGTGGGGGTTTTTCCTATGGAGATGTGCTCGGTGCTGGCGGCGGCTGGGCCAAGTCGATACTCTTTCATGACCAGCTCCGAGATGCCTTTGCCGCCTGGCTTGAGAGAGACCGCCTGCTACTCGGCGTCTGCAATGGCTGTCAGATGGTGGCGCATCTCGCGGACATTGTGCCGGGATCGAACCACTGGCCGCTCTTCCTGCGCAATCGATCCGAGCAGTTCGAGGCGCGATTGGTTCAGGTGCGCATTGAATCTTCGCCGTCTCCTTGGCTGAGCGACATGGCGGGCAGCGTTATCCCCGTGGTTGTCGCGCATGGGGAGGGCAGAGCGGTGTTTCATGGTTCCGAAGAATTGGAATCGCTTGCCCGAAGCGGTGGTGTGGCTATGCGATATGTTGATGGCACTCACCAAGTGGCGGACAGCTATCCCTGCAACCCAAGTGGCTCCCAAGGAGCGGTCGCGGGCATCACCAATGTGGACGGGCGCGTGCTCTTGGTGATGCCGCACCCGGAACGGGTGTTTCGCAGTATCCAGTACTCCTGGCGGCCAGATAACTGGCAGGGGGATAGCCCTTGGATGCGGCTTTTTCAAAATGCGCGTGCCGCACTGTAATGAATCGAGAATCGAGAACAGAGTTCCTCAAAGGAGACCAACATGCTATATGGCTTAGATGGAATATTGCCCAGCGTCGCGGGAGATTGCTTCGTGGCACCCAATGCCACCCTGATTGGCAAGGTGATACTTGATCCCAAGGCGAGCGTTTGGTTTGGCGCGGTGCTGCGAGGAGATACTGAACCAATCCACATAGGTGAGGGTTCGAACGTGCAGGATCAGGCCGTGCTGCATACCGATCCCGGGTTTCCGCTTGCGGTAGGCATGGGCGTCACCATAGGACACTTGGCGATGTTGCATGGCTGCAGCGTTGAAGACAACGCGCTTGTGGGTATCGGCGCCATCATCTTAAATGGTGCCAAAATCGGAGAGAGCAGCCTGGTGGGTGCCGGAGCGCTGGTCACCGAAGGCAAAGATATCCCACCCAGATCGCTCGTTGTGGGATCTCCGGCGAGAGTGATTCGAAGTTTGAGTGATGAGCAGATCCGATATCTCAAACTCAATTCGGCGCATTATGTGGAAAAGGCAAAGCGTTATAGCGCAGGGCTTCATGCGCGAGCAGAGCGCTAGAAACAATTGATAATGACGTGTCAGTAGCTGCGGGCCGCGCGTTGCATTCGGGCGATTACGTAAGCGTTATCGGGCGAGATGAAATGTACGCACACAATGAGGCAGCGGCGAGTGGTCTTTGCCAACGCCTTTCAAACATGTGGGCCCATGTTGGAGGCGTACAATGGAAATCGCGCCCAATGAGGGTTGGCAACGGGTAGATGGCAGGCAGGAGCGTTCATGAAAGGTTGACGGAGCTGATGCTCCGCCACAACGAGAAACAGAGTCCGCTCGCCTTTGTCGGTCGAGAGGGTGTTCTCACGTTGATCGAGGCGGCGACAGGGATTCTTAGTCCGCCATATCCCAGGGGACAGACCTTCATTATTCAGGGTGCGCCCGGCGCGGGAAAGACGGCGCTGATTACCGAGGCGGCGAAGCGGCTCGATGTGGATTGTATCGTTCGTAGGGGGGTGCCGACTGACCAAGGCATCCAAGGGCTTTGGAACAACATTGCCACGACCATCACGGGTATCCCTTTGGACGAGATCAGAGCCATTCAATACAAGGAGAAGTTTGGAGATGCGGGCGTTGATGCCATGTTCAAGGTTCGTGGAGGACACAAGTCAGCTTCCACGCTGGAACCAGTATCAATCACGTCTTGCGACGAGATTAGGACATTGCTTGACCGATCTGGCAAGGCGGCGTTCAAGAAGCCTGTTGTTGTTTGTATCGATGAAATTCAGACCATTCAGGACGATAGCGCCGCAGCATCGTTCGTCCATGATCTGCACACTCAAGATGTCGCACCCGTGTTGCTGGTCTGTTCAGGACTTGCGAACTCCCTTGACCAGCTTGAACAGAGGGCGAGATTGACGAGGCCGGTGAGCAACCACGTCATCCCTCTCGGTGCATTGTCAACC
>CAZNYE010000198.1:0-10222 GCA_964577185.1 uncultured Pseudomonadales bacterium
CTCCAGATACACCGCGACGTTCGAAAGTTCTTTCAAGGAGATCTCCGCTTCGAGGAACGCCTAGCGCGAGCCCTCACGAAGAATCCGAGACAGATGTCAAGTCATTAGACATGAACTCGGATACGAAGTCGGATTGACAACTTAGATGGCCTACGATAAGTTCCTATATCAAATTCCATCGGTGCGTTCCCGCACCTAAGCCGCATGTCATGGAAGCTGTAAGCGTTCGAGAGCTCAAGAATAACCCTTCCGCCGCGCTGCGGGCAGCGCGCAAGCAACCCGTTATGGTGCTTAGTCGGCACGAACCGGAAGCGCTACTTATCCATTTGGATAGTGATTCCATACTGAGCGAACCTGGCATCCGACTTGCCTTGGCAACAGCCCTATTTCAAGAGCGGCAACTTTCTTTAGGACGGGCCGCGAGTTTCGCCAAAGTAGAGCTGGCCGAGTTTATTCAACATTTGGGCATACAAGGCGTTCCGGTCGTCTCAGGAACAGCCAGAACAGTTGCTGACGACATCGAAGCCGCCGAAGCATGGCTAAACCGACCGTCCTAGCTGATGCCAGCTCTTTAATCGGCCTTGGCGCAATTGGTGAGTTGAGTCTCTTGCGTGAACTGTACAGCGCGACCACCATCACGCATGCAGTAAGTCGTGAGGTACTTGCGAAGGACGATTTGCCCGGCGCGCGTGAGTTGGCCCAAGCGATACGGGCGGGATGGGTCACTACAATCCATGCACCTTCGGGACAAGCTGAATTCCCAACTTTGGGAGAGGGAGAAGCCAGCACCCTATCCCTTGCCATCTCTAATTCCGCGCCCTGCCTTTTGATAATGGATGATCTTTCAGGCCGTGCCCATGCCAAGGCCAAGGATCTCGCTTTTGCCGGAGTGGCGGGAGTTCTGGTCTTGGCAAAAAGGCAAGCAATCCGAGCCGAGATTCGGCCAATTCTTGAAGAGCTCGAGGCAAATGGCTTTCGACTGTCTCGCCAGGTAATTGAAGCTGTATTGAAAGAAGCTGGAGAGGCATGAGCCTCTTGTGGCGGTATTGCTTCATGTCACTTGCAGCCTATTCATCTGTGACTACCCGTTGCCTGGAGTTTGTAAGACTCAGGCCTATAGCTGTCCCAACAAAGTCAAAAGGCCTGCTCATGAGTATTTGTTTGTAATTTCATAAAAGCACTCTTCCCGGAGCCATCGATTTGAACGCGGAATCCTCATGTCCGCGGGCGGTTTCCATGAGAGCCTGCGCGACATCGAGGTGTGCCTGCGCTTTCAGCGCGACAAGCTCTACCACAGGGGCATTCGCGGCGGCTTGTCCCGCAACACGCTGGCCAACGCGAACACCAGACTGGCGGATCTACGCTGACCTCGCGCAGCCGCTGATCCGAATCGCCCGCCCCCTTGCACGCCGACGAGGACCTTGGGATCGAACTCAACAACACCGTCTACGCGCTGGACTCATCCACCATCCACCTGTACCTGTCCCTCTTCCCCTGCGCCAGCGGATTTCAGCTGTTCGAGGCGGTCGCCGCAAGAGGAGCGGCCTTTGCTGTTTGCGGCATTGACATACAATAGTGTCCACATCCTGATCACTGGCCGCAAACCACAAAGCATGCAAGAAGAACAATGCACTTGAGCCCATCATTGAGGACGACTACGATTGAGGGCGTCCCTTGCGTCTCTTCTCCCTATCGATCCACTTCCTCGCCTCGCGGGCGGATGCGGGAAACACGACCAGTCGCAATTCGTGCTTGAGGCGGTGGAGCAGGTGCCGACAAGTTCGTTCAAAGTGAACGGGCAGGGGACCGGGTCGGCGCAGTGCCACCCGCGTACGATACTGGCGGTGTTGATCTGCTGCTACGCGAACAGGGAGAAGTTGGAGGGGGAGTGGGCTCTGGTGACGCTCGCTTATAAGTGCAAGCGATTTAACAACACAAGAATGGCGTGACGTAGTTACAAGGGGTGATGGCCCCGAAGAATTCGCCGAGTCGAGAGGCTCAGAAGGCTACCAAAGCCGCTGCGGGCCGACCAGCCAGGCTGAAAATCCAAATGCTAAAAGCTGAAGCACCTGACAGGAGGATCAAAATCACGCTTCATCTCCGGTTCCCAGTGCCACCTGCGGCTTTGGAATGACACCCACGCGCGCGAGCTTGCGAGCAAGCCGTCATCCACCCTGCAAGCCATCTTTGATACAGGCCGAATCGTCGGTGAACTTGCCTGCGAGCGACATCCCGGTGGCCGCTTGATTGCCCAAGATTACCGGCACACCGACGAAGCACTCAAGGAAACCGCCCGCGCTCTTGAAGACGAGACATGTCCAGCTCTCTTTGAGGCGGCCTTCGTGCATCAGGGTGTGCTGGCACGCGCTGACATCATCGAACGCCTGCCAGAGGGAGGGTGGAGATTGATTGAGGTCAAGTCGGGAACGAGAGCCAAAGATGTGTTTGTCCAAGACCTTGCCGTTCAATTCTGGGTGCTGGTGGGTGCCGGGCTCAATGTGCGAGAAGCCGGTGTACTGACTCTCAACCGAGACTATGTATACGACGGTGAGCACATGGACTTGCAAGGCCTCTTCCGTTTTCACCCGCTCATGCAGGAGGTGGAACGTCTCCAAGACTCCCTCAATAGTCAAGTCGCGTCCATGCTCACCACGCTGGAAGCTGACGATGCCCCGAACATCCCACCGGGAGATCATTGCTTCGTTCCCTACCACTGCCCCTACCATGATCACTGCGCTCGAAATCTGGTGACACCGAAGTATCCTATCGGGGAAATACCTAGACTTTCCGTGGGGGAGCTCGAACAGCTACAGTTGTCGAATATCGTCGAGGCGAGCAAGATCCCCGACAGCTTTCCGCTGAATAACCTGCAATCCGTTGTGCGGGAGTCAATCAAAGAAAGCCGACACATTGTCCACGGGGATGTTCAAGGAGCACTCGCGCGACTGACCCCGCCCATCCACCACCTCGACTTCGAGACGTTCGCGCCGGCCATTCCGCGCTTCGCCGGTACCCGTCCTTTCGATGCCATTCCATTTCTCTTCTCAATAAGACAGAAGCCCCGGACACGTCCTGATCGGTGCAATCAACTCTCCCGTCGGCTGACCTCAGACTTCCTTCACTTTGGCACGATGGCAAAGTCTGCCTCCGCGACCCCGGGCTTCCGCTCCTTTCGCTCCATCGCCGAATCTCTCTGCTACTTCGTGGGACAAGCGATGGACATCGAACACATGTTCGAGGACAGACCCCCAAGCGAAGACTCGTTGGATGAAGCACTCGTTGACATGCGCACCTAAGCCGGGCGACTCTCCACATACACCGCGACCTTCGAGAGTTCCTTCAAGGAGTTCGCCGCTTCGCAGAGCGCCTAGCGCGAGCCTGCACGCGCTCAACAGACGTACATAAGTCCCATATAATCAACGTGGCTGACCCACCTCATCCGGAAACCCGTTGACCTTCAATACCCAATTAGCCACTGAAATCGCTCACGAAGACACCGATAGGGATTCAGCTAGGTTCTTCGCTGGACGTAATAGCGAAATACAACATTTCCAACGTGCGGTGAACGCGGCATCCCGCTCCAAGCAGGCCATCTTCAAGATTTTTCAAGGTGCGCCGGGATGTGGAAAAACTTCATTGGCCAACCACCTTTCCGAAATAATCGATGAATCGGTTCTGTTTATCAGTGCGATTCGACATTTTCAAATGGGAAGTCTTGAGCTGCTACTAAAACAAATCTATAGCGAGGCCCGCAATCGAGAAGGTCAAACGGCCAAGAATCTTGCCGGATGGGCAATAGCCACCACGGAGCGGATATTCGGATCAAGCTTGGTACAAAAGACGGACAACGCCATCAATCAACAGAACCTCAAGAATTCAAAAGTTGTCATCCATATCGACGAAGCCCAAAGCCTGCCCCGAGAGGCGCTCGAAAGCCTCAAAGAGCTTCACATGGGTGGCTTGGACGACATTCATCACGTTCCATGCGTGGTGCTAATGACCGGACTCGCCACCACCAGAGAGTTCATTGCTTCGCACAAAGGACTATCTCGTCCGGCAGAAGACTCCACCGTGAACATGGGGGAGTTGTCACCTCAAGAGTGCGCTAAATCCACTTTGGATATGCTAGAAGAGTTAAGGCCATTGGGAGCAAACTCCAAAGCCAAAGAACATTTGGCAGGAGAATCGGGGGAATGGTCGTTTGGGTGGCCAAAACACCTGCACAGTGTCCAAAAAGCAATATGTGAACAACTGTTAGAAACAGAGGGTCACCTGCCCAGTCTGGACTACGCGTTAATCAAGCAGCGATGCGACGAGTTGAGAGGACGTTACTACAATGACCGCATGGAACTCATCCCAACCTCCGGCAGCAATCCCGATACCATAAGAGCCATCATTGCCGAAGTATATAAGCAAGAACCTCCACACTCCAAAGACCACCTGACGCTTCTGTGCCAAGAGGTCATTAACCGGACAGCAATACGAGAAAAGTCCTTCACAGATTGCGAGGAAACAGCCGAAGCACTGGTCGAAAAAGGCATCGTAGAAAAACGCGATGGAAAGTGGACCTTGCCCATCCCTTCAATGTCCTCTTGGGCCGAACAATAGGCGTATATTTCTAACAGGCGAATCGCGGACCATGGCGAACGCAAACCCCCGTTGCCTTCGGCGGACGCGAGAACGTTGTTGCTTCCGTCTCACTAGTGCTCGGTGAAATTATCGAATACACTCACTTGCTTCGGCGAAGCTCCAATTTCGAGGAGCAGGACGGTTTGCGGAGAGCCTTGATGTAACGGGGTCTATCGAACTGGGTGACGGAGAGGACCGGAGCGTTGCAATGTGGGGGATGTACTGAAGCCTGTGAAACCAAGAAGTGATGTGCATTGTCGGGATCATCGGTCCGGGTCCGGCGGTATTCTCACCATTACCCGCCAGCGTTCATCCCGTTCGACCACCGGCGAGAGAAAATCCTTCCTGGCGCCTTCCAGCGGGTCCAGCTCCACCCAGAACATCCCCTTCCTCCGGGCCAGCCCGTCACGCAGCCCGTCGGTACACTCACTGAAGCCCAACCGATCCAGCAGGTGACCCAGACGCTGTCCCACTGACCGTTCGAAAGCCCCCGAGAGCGCGGTTAGCCTTGCCCCGTCGATCCTGTCACCAAGATCCAGGAGCACGGTGGCGATATGGTCGAAACCGCCGATGCCGCGCGGATAACGCGGAACGCTTCTTAGACATCATAGCTATTAGTCCGCAAAATGCGCGGACGGTTCAATATTATCGGAATCGGTTCCCGATGCTGCCACCGGCTACCGTCGCTTAAGATCGCATAGGACAGAAGCCCCGAACTGGTCCGGTCCGCAGTGCACTTTCAATAGGATCAGATCGCCCAAATCACCCGCCCTTTACATACATGGTTCCGCGGCAAGACAACTGCCTATAGCATCGCAGGGGCCCAATAGCTACTTGTTTCCAAGTGAGTTCATTCTGCGATTCTCCTCAACATTCGCCCTCCGCCACATTGTGCTGCCTTCACCATAATTCAACGCTGAAGTTCGGCTGGAAGCCAAGTGGGTCCAGAAATTGTATAAACTTACTACTTAATCAGCATAATTGACATTTCCCTCGATTTTTTCGGATAGTTGTCAAAGCACGAACAGCATTGAAGGGCTTGGCAGGCATGCGCCGATGCCGTGGCCCAGAAGGAGAAAGCCAATGAATAACAGCAACAAGTACTCGAACCGACTCGCATTGACGTATCTCTGCAATGCGGTCCCGCACATGGACCGTCGATCCAAAACCGCCGAGGAACTTGTCAAGTGGGTCCGGGACGTGTCTGCCTGGCCCCGTTCTGAAATGCCGAAAGTCGCCAACAAATCCAGCAAAATATCCGCAATGGAATGGAAACAACTGCTCGGGTTCTTACGCGCACAGCTCTCTGAGATTGGCCGCGCTCGGCCGGACTCGACGGCGATGCATCTGAATCGGCTTGCGAAGTACCTGGGACTTTCGCGCGATGACGTGTCGATCGTCGAGCTTGTGCTGCGCTACGCGACGGATCCCTTGATTGAATCGATGATCGAAGATGTCTTTGACGACTGGATAGTCACAAGGTCGCTGGGCAGTTTCCGTTCGATCAACAACCCCACCATGCCACGCTTGCTTGGCATTCCACCCGGTAGGTTTAGCCGACGGCTGGCATCTGAAACTACGCTCATGCGCTCAGGAATCCTGCAGATCAACTCGGACGGGGAACTCCTAGTGCTCGACCGTCTCTTACGCCTGGCGCATCGACCCTTCAAGGCAAGCCAAAACGTGCCCGGACTACTGTTCGATGTGGCCCCCAAAGCGGAGCTCGAGTGGCAAGACTACGATCATGTTGCGCAATCCCGTGACCACATAGAGCAATTGATCCGCGGCGCACTCGAATCTCGAGCGTCCGGAGTAAACATACTCATTTACGGGCCGCACGGAACCGGCAAGACCGAATTCTGCAGAACCTTGGCGCAAAGACTCGATGTCTGCTTGTACGGCATTGGGGAACCCGACGAAGACGGAGATATACCCAGCGGCAAGGAACGGTTCGGAGAATTGCGCTTGGCGCAGCGGGTTCTCGGCGACGGCGGCAATTCGATTCTTCTCTTTGATGAGATGGATGATCTGCTTTGTGAAGGGCCGTCCGAAATGGGGGAGGCCTTCGCTCCGAGACATCGCACAGCGCAGAATTCGAAAGTAGGCATGAACCGCATGCTCGAAGATACCCGCGTGCCGATCCTCTGGACAACAAATTCCACCTACGACGTGTCTCCAGCCATTCTGCGCCGAATGATGTTCGCTTTCGAGTTAAGCAAACCTTCGGCAAAGGTGCGGGAACGCATCTGGGCGCGCCAGCTCAAGCGGCATGACGTTTCCTCCACCAGCGACGACGCGAACGCGCTTGCCAGAAACTACGACGTGGCACCCGGCGTCGCCGCCGGCGCGACCAAAGCCGCCCGCCTCATCAATGGCGGAGACATCAACACCGTGCGATTCGGTGTACACAGCTTGTCGAAGCTCGTCTACGGGGAACGGCCTCCGCAAGAGGACGTGAAAAAGATTGATCCCGCGCTTATCTCTACAGACACAGACGCCTCGGCTCTCGCCGAGCGACTTGCGAAGCTCGGGTTGTGCAGGGTGTCGCTGTGCTTACAGGGACCTCCGGGCACCGGCAAAAGCGCGTTCGTGCGTCACCTCGCTGATCGGATGGGGATCGAAGTGGCGCAGAAAAGAGCTTCCGACCTGATGTCCTGCTGGGTTGGAGAGACTGAGAAGATCATTGCGCAGGCATTCGCCGAGGCGCGAGAACAGGGACACTTCCTGGTGTTCGACGAGGCCGACTCCTTGTTGTCCGATAGACGCCATGCGCAGCGCAACTGGGAAGTCAGCCAAGTCAACGAGATGCTCACTTGGATGGAGCATCATCCCCTACCCTTCGCCTGCACCACCAATTACATGGATCGTCTCGATTCAGCCACGCTTCGCCGCTTCGACTTCAAGATTGCGCTGGAATATCTTTCCGCCGAACAAGCCGCAAGCGCGTTTCGAAGCTTCTTTCAGCTCGAACCGCCGAGGGAAATCGGTAATGTGAGTGAATTGACACCCGGTGACTTCGCTGTGGTGAAACGCAGGGCGGAATTGCTGGGCGTGCTGGAAGACCGCGATGCCCTTCTCACCATGCTGAAAGAAGAATGCGAAGCGAAGCCGGGATGTGCGCGACGGATCGGATTTGCGGCCTAAAGCGTCAGCAATATCTTCCCGAAACTCGCGTCTGAACGCATGCGTTGATGCGCATAGGCAACATCCTTGATGGGGTAGACGCCGTCAACTTCTAGTTTGAGCACTCCCTGTTCGAAACTTGACCAAACGTTTGTCTTGAGCTCCGCCATCACGCGGGATTTGTACCTGATCGACCGATTTCGCAATGTGGACCCCACGATCTTCAGTCTCTTTTGAAGCATGGGCACAAGACTGGAATCGACTTTGTGACCGCTCATCAGGCCGATGAGCACGAGGGTTCCGTCCATGGCAAGACAGGCAAGATTGTCGTTGAAATAGCCCGCGCCGACGGGATCGAGTATGACATCGACACCGCGCCCTTGCGTCCATTCCTTGACCTTTTCAACAAATGACTCGCTGTGGCGGTCACAAGCACCGGCGGCACCCAGTTCGAGGCACCGCCTTGCCTTTTCTTCACCTCCAAGCGTGACATAGCAGGGATTGTCTCTAAGGCCCGCGAGCGCTATGGCCGCCGTGCCCACGCCGCTGCCTCCGGCATGCACGAGGAAGGTCTCGCCTGGCTCCGCCGCCGCTTCCATGTAGAGATTGGCATAGGCGGTCGCAAAAACCTCCGGGATGCCCGCCGCCTCAGTCGCCGAGATTCCCTCGGGGATTGGCAGCGCCTGTCCCTCGGGCACCGTCACAAGTTCCGCATAGCCCCCTCCGGACAAAAGTGCACAGACCGCGTCTCCTGTCTGAAAGGTTGTACAGCCGGTCCCAACGGACACCACCTCGCCCGCACATTCGAGCCCAGGATAGAGGCTTGCTCCCGGAGGTGGCGGATAGAAGCCGGCACACTGCATGAGATCGGCGCGATTTACACCAGCTACGGCCACACGAATGAGAATCTCACCCTCTGCCGGCTCGGCATCTTCGACTTCTGTCCAAGCGAGATTCACTTCAGGTCCGGGGTTATCTATTACAATTGCCTTCATAAGACTTGACCTATTCTAGGTATGATCCTGACCGGTCCCTTGGTTGGGTTCTGGCATGTTGGGGGCATCCTGCCATTGGCCGCATGCTTCGATATCGGACCCAAAGCTGACCTCCTGTCAGCTCTTGCGCGCTTCGCGGAGCCGTGCTCCGCGTCGGGCTTCGCCCGACCAGCGCTCACCAAGACATCCTCATTTTGATGCCTTGATTTTGCAGCCAAGTCTTCAGTTCGCTCACGCGGTAATCTCCGTAGTGCACCATGGAGGCAACGAGGGCCGCGTCCGCGTTTCCTTCTTGAAGCACTTCCAGCAAGTGCTCGGGCTTACCAGCACCGCCGGAGGCGATCACTGGGATGCGTACCGCCTCGGATAGGAGGCGCGTCAGTCTGATCTCGTAACCGTCGCGTGTGCCATCAGCATCGATTGAGTTGACCACCAGTTCCCCAGCTCCCAACCTCTCTCCCGTAAGCGCCCACTCGAGCGCATCAAGACTCATCGGCCTGCGTCCGCCGTCGATCACCATCTCGTACCCAGAAGGACAGTTTGCGCTCGCCGCGACACGACGAATATCCATGGAGAGCACGAGATTTTGCGACCCAATGGCTTCGGCACATTCTGCGATGAGCTCTGGGCGAAGCACGGCCGCTGAATTCACGTTGATCTTCTCCGCACCCGCCAAACGGAGGTCGGTCGCATCGGCCACGTTGCGGATACCGCCGCCAACTGACAAGGGAATAAACACTTCGGCCGCCACCGCTTCGACAACACCAAGCAGAATGCGCCGCTTATCAGAGGATGCAGTGATGTCGTAGAAGACCAGTTCGTCTAATCCGTCCTCGTAGTATTCGCGCGCCTTTTCCACCGGGTCGCCTATGTCCTTGGTGTCCACGAACCTGACACTTTTCGCGAGCTTTCCGTCACGCACATCAAGACAGGCGATCAGGCGCTTGCTCAGCATGTCCCGCCCTCCCACACAGCAAAGCGTTCCAGCAGCCGTAGTCCGACCCTGCCGCTCTTTTCGGGATGAAACTGAACACCGAAGTAGTTCTTTTCGCCCAGTGCACAGCAGAAGTCATCTTCGTAGTGCGCCTCGGCGTACACACATCGCTTGTCGCAAACTTCAGGATAGTAACTGTGCACGAAGTAAAATTCGTCTCCCGCCTCAATGCCAGCCAATAATGGGTGTGGCTGAACGGTCTTCACCTCATTCCAACCCATATGCGGCACCTTAAGGCTTGGATCAGAGAAACAAAAACGTCGCACACTGCCTTGGATTAGGCCTAGTGTGGCGGTATCACCCTCTTCCGAGTGCTGCAGCGATATCTGCAGTCCGAGGCAAATGCCGAGCATGGGGACACTCGCTCGGTAGGCCTCAATTAGCGCTTGGTCGAGACCTGAACGCTTCAGGCTGCGCATTGCGCTCCCCGCCGCACCCACGCCTGGAAAGATGATCCGACTTGCGGCGAAAACGCGCCGTG
>CAZNYE010000199.1:0-4531 GCA_964577185.1 uncultured Pseudomonadales bacterium
ACAGGCGGGTGCTTGATTGCATTCGACTTAGTTGCAGTCATGATCTCTGCGCATTCCTTGTGCTTTTCTGAAAGCCACTCGTCTACTTGGCCGCAGCAGACTTATCGGAAGATTCGTCCAAGGACTCTTGAGCTGCCTCGGAATCTTCTGCGGCTGCCGAGGGACGTATTCTGGCCAGACTCTTCCCACGCTTTGCCGCCACCTGCTGCGGGGAACGCATTTTCAAGAGTGCCTTGATGGTGGCACGCACGACATTGACGGGTGCCGTGGAGCCGTAGCATTTTGCCAGCACGTTTCGCACCCCCGCCGCCTCGAGCACCGCACGCATGGCACCTCCCGCAATAATCCCTGTACCGGCAGAGGCTGGCTGCATGTATATCTTGGAAGCGCCGTGGCGCTCCTTGACTGCATACCAAAGTGTATCCCCATTCAATTCCACCGGTCGCAAATTACGTCTCGCGTTTTCCATCGCTTTGCCGATCGCGATAGGCACCTCACGCGCCTTACCCCTGCCAAAGCCAACGGTACCCTTGCCATCGCCAACAACGGTCAGCGCGGTGAAGCCGAAAATCCGACCTCCCTTTACCACCTTGGCAACCCGGTTCACCTGGACGAGCTTTTCGACCAGACCTTCTTCTACAATTTCTTCCGCGTAAGCCATGCCGTCAATGCCCTGCTAAAACTCAAGTCCCGCCTCTCGAGCGGCATCCGCGAGCGCTTTCACGCGACCGTGATAGCGAAACCCGGAGCGATCAAAAGCCACTCTGGAGATGGATTTCTCCCGCGCCCTTTCAGCGATCAAGGTGCCCACGCGCTTCGCCGCTTCCACATTTCCTCGAGGCCCATCGGCGAGTGCCTTTTCCAAAGTAGATGCCGCCGCGAGCACCTGTGCACCATCACCGCTCATGATCTGGGCATAGGTGTGCCTTGGCGTGCGGTGCACTGTGAGCCGTGTCATGCCCATCTCACGCATCCGACATCGCACGCGACGCGCACGACGCAATCGCCGCGCCTTCGAGTCGGCCGGCTTGTGTTTGAGTGTTCTTCGCACGCCTGTCATTTCAATAGACCTTCAATCGACCTGTTACTTCTTCTTCCCTTCCTTGCGTCTCACCTGCTCGCCCAAATAGCGGACACCCTTGCCCTTATAGGGTTCGGGAGGCCGAAAGGCGCGCAATTCAGCCGCGACCTGCCCCACGCGCTGCTTATCGGCACCCTTGACCAGAATCGAAGTCGCGCTTGGCGTCTCGATCACTATGCCTGCGGGCGGCTCATACTCAATCGGATGGGAAAACCCAAGCTGCATCACCAAACGCGTTCCCTGCTTTGCCGCCCGGTAGCCCACACCTTGGAGTTCCAGTGCTTTCTCAAAACCCTGGCTCACGCCTGTCACCATGCCGCTTACAAGCGAACGCGTGGTTCCCGCAAGCGCTCTCGCCATGCGGCTATCGTTCTCTGGCACCACGCGCGCTTCCCCATCCTCAAGCAAAACCTTCACCAAGTGCGAAGCCTTTTGGCGGAGCTCACCGCCCGGTCCCTTGACCAGCACCTCATCATCTGCGAGGTCAACTGAAACTCCTTGCGGAATTCTGATTGGCATCTTGGCGATTCGGGACATTGCGGCCTACTCCTTGGGGGCGAAATACACGCCTAAAACACCGTACATACCACTTCGCCGCCAACGCCAAGACGACGCGCGTCGAGATCAGTCATGATGCCCTTGGAAGTGCTGATCAGCGCCACACCGAGACCGCTGCGAACATAGGGCAGCTTGTCTCGCGAACGATAAATGCGCAGTCCGGGGCGACTCTGACGCTTGAGTTCCTCTATGACCGGACGACCATCATGGTAGCGAAGCTCAATGGTGAGCTGCGGCTTGACATCCTCGCTCACCTGATAGTCCCCGACATAACCCTCTTCCCTAAGCACCTTGGTCAGGGCAAGCTTCATGCGCGATGAAGGCATGGACACATGGCTGTGGCCCGCACTCTGCGCATTGCGTATGCGTGTCAGATAATCGGCGATGGGGTCTTGCATACTCATGAGACGACTCCGAACTACCAGCTCGATTTCACCAAGCCCGGAACATCGCCGCGCATGGCCGCTTCGCGAAGTTTGTTGCGTCCCAGGCCAAATCGCCGATACACCCCGCGCGGACGCCCAGTCTGTCCGCAGCGAGAGCGAAGACGCACCGGACTTGCGTTTCTCGGCAGTTTCTGCAATGCAAGCTGAGCCTCCATGACCTCCTGGAGCGACTTGGAACGGTCACCGATAATCGCTTTAAGTTCCGCACGCCTCTGGTGATACTTGGCGACGGTTTGTTCGCGCTTCCGCTCACGTGCAATCATTGATTTCTTCGCCATATGGGTCTCTCGTGTTCTCGTCCGCAACTTTGAAAAACGGTTCAACGAATTGGGAATTTCAATGCCCGAAGAAGGGCAAGCCCATACTCATCATTCCCGGCTGTGGTTGTGATGGTGATATCAAGGCCACGAATGCGGTCGATTTTGTCGTAGTCGATTTCGGGAAAAACAATTTGTTCTGCCAAGCCAAGAGAAAAGTTCCCTTGACCGTCCATGGAACGCGGATTCAGGCCTCGGAAATCGCGCACCCTTGGAATCGCAATTCCAACCAACCGATCAAGAAAGTCGTACATGCGCGATCTGCGCAGCGTCACCTTGCAGCCAAGCGGCATACCTTCGCGAATCTTGAAACCAGCTTCCGATTTCCTCGCCCGCGTCACCGTCGGCTGCTGTCCAGTAATAAGGCGTAAGTCGCGAATCGCATGGTCGAGCACATTCTTGTCTTCTCCACTACCGGCACGCTGGTTGCGGCCTTGAGCGGCTCTCGGTCTTGCGCCAGGTTGTCCAGTCGGCTTGACCACGCCCATATTGACGGTGACTTTCTCAATACGCGGCACGGCCATGAGATTCGTGAGGCCAAGTTGCTTGGCGAGGTCGGGCCGCACTTCTGTTAAGTACTTTTCACGCATGGGTTTCATAGTTGCCATGATTCGCCTTATTCCCTTTCCTGCCCTACTCGCTGTCCGGCACCAAGGTGTCCGTTGACTTGAAGTAGCGCACCTTGCGCCCGTCTTCAATTCGAATGCCAACTCGATCGCCGCCTCCTGACTCACCACGGTCGGGGTTCCAAAGAGCGAGGTTGGAGATATGGATCGGCGCTTCTTTGCTGACCCGTCCGCCTTCAACCATCGCCTGGGGATCCGGACGCACATGCTTTGTCACCATGTTGATTCCAGAAACCAACGCCCGCCCGTTGTTGCGAAACGACGTGATACGACCGGTACGGCCGCGGTCACGCCCCGCAATCACTACCACCTCGTCATCCACTCTGAGCTTCTTCACTTCAAACGCCCCTATATGACTTCCGGTGCCAAGGACACAATGCGCATGAAGCGCTCGCTTCGTAGCTCGCGAGTC
Organism: uncultured Pseudomonadales bacterium; assembly: GCA_964577185.1. Lineage (GTDB taxonomy): Bacteria > Pseudomonadota > Gammaproteobacteria > Pseudomonadales > Azotimanducaceae > Azotimanducus. The sequence goes on from CAZNYE010000199.1 coordinate 3,441, forward strand.
ACTGGTCCAAATATTCGCGTACCAATAGGTTGGAACTGGGCGTTGAGCAGTACGGCGGCGTTCTCATCAAACCGTATTCGCGATCCATCCGGTCTACGCACTCCTTGACCCGAGCGCACAACCACCGCATTGACCACATCGCCCTTGGAAACTCGACCGCGAGGCACGGCTTCCTTCACCGCGACCTTGATCACGTCTCCGATATTGGCGTAGCGTCTGCGCGAACCGCCGAGCACCTTGATGCACTGCACGCGCCGAGCTCCGCTGTTGTCGGCGATCTCCAGCATTGTCTCACTCTGAATCATAGTCTAAAGCCTCGAATAGCCTCGATTTATCCTTGACTTGACTCAAGCACCGCATCAAGCACCCAAGACTTGGTCTTGGAAATGGGGCGTGATTGGCGCACGCGCACCAAGTCTCCCTGTCGCGCCTGATTGTCCTCATCGTGCGCATGGAGCTTGGAAGAGCGACGAACGTACTTCCCGTACACTGGATGCTTCACGCGGCGTTCGATCAACACACCAATCGACTTATCGCGCGCATCACTGATGACACGACCAGTCAGGGTGTTATGGCGCGGTGTTTTGTCCTGTTGTTCCACGTCCTGAAATCTCCGGTAGGTGTCAGATGATCTATAGTCCTATGCGCGCTCTCGCTCGCGAAGAGTTGTCTTGATACGCGCAATGTCTCGCCGCGTCTCCCGCAGGAGATGTGGCTGACCCAATTGGTCGCTCGCCTTTTGCATGCGCAGGTTGAAACCAGCGCGGCGCAGTTTCAGCAGGGCCTCTTGAAGCTCCCCTGTGGACATGGCTCGATACTCGGACGCTTTCACTTGTCGATTCCCGATTGGCTGTTCTGACTATTCACATGACACCTACATGACACCGCGTTTTGTGAAGGCGGTTCGCACCGGCAGCTTGCTCGCTGCCAAGGCGAAGGCCTCCCGCGCCACTTCTTCTTCCACGCCTTCCATCTCATAGAGCATGCGACCGGGCTGAATTTGCGCGACCCAGTATTCCACGCTTCCCTTTCCCTTGCCCTGTCGGACTTCCAAAGGCTTCTTGGTCACCGGCTTGTCGGGAAACACGCGA
>CAZNYE010000200.1:0-5323 GCA_964577185.1 uncultured Pseudomonadales bacterium
CAGTCCGATTCACACCGACGCTCCGCGCTCAACGAGGCCGCCGACAGGCACGGCTTCTCCTCCCCTATGCGCGGTGTCAAGCCCCTCCGCGTGCCACGATGCCGGGTGGAGCCGCTCACCCTTGACGAGGTGCTGCGCTTCCTTGCCGCAGTGCGCACGGACTTCCACCCATTCGGTGGTGGACCCTCACCATCAGACCAATTGCGCTCGGGTTACGGGCGCATCTTCTTTGCGCACTCCGAACTGCGAGGCACGCAAGCCTTCGCTGGAGCTCACGCGGAAGGCTATAGAGCCGCCCTGCAAGTGATGGCGCTATAACCACCCATCCGCCCGGTAGATGGTCTCGCCCGCCTTGATGGTTTCAAGTACCCGGATGTCCTTGATGAACATGGGATCCACCTTCGTGGGGTCGTGCGAGAGGATCACTAGGTCGGCGAGCTTTCCGGATTCGAGTGAACCTTTCTCTGCCTCCTCGAAATATTGGTATGCCGCATTGATGGTGATGGCTTTGAGCGCCTCTTCGGCTGAGACACGTTCTGCGGCACCGAGCACCTGACCACTTCGAGTGATTCGATTCACTGCACACCACAGCAACAGCATCATGTCCGGAGGGACCACGGGCGAGTCATTGTGAATGGTGTAAGGGACCCGAAGCTCCACCGTTGATGCAAGCGGGCTAATGCGACTTCCGCGTTCAGGGCCAAGCACAGAGTCTCGATGCCAATCACCCCAGTAGAAGGTGTGGGCGGCGAAATAGGACGGCATCATGCTGTTCTGAATGAGCTGTGCGACCTGGTCCCGGCGCATGGTCTGGGCATGAATCACCACAGTCCGCCTATCTGCGTCGCCAAGCTTCCCTCTGACAAACCGCACACTGCGAATAAGTTGATCGCTGGCGGCATCTCCATTGGCGTGTGCGAGCACTGGAACCTCCGCTGCGAAGTAAGTCTCAAGATACTCTTGAAGCGCTTCATCGCTGAGGAGTCCGTAGCCGCGATAATGTTCGTCTCGGCCGTCCGGAGGCACGTGGTAGGGCTCGGTCAACCAAGCGGTCTTGCCCTGGGGAGACCCATCGAGCAATAGTTTGACTCCGCCAACACGAAACCCATTGTCATAACTCAGGGAATAGGGGTATTGGTCCGCCGTCGACGCATAGAAGGTTGCGATTGCGTAGGCAACCACATCCACTCGCAGTTTGTTCTGTTCGGAAGCCCTTTGAAAGAGCGCAAGGTCTCCAGGGCCCGTGGCGCCATCCTGGACGGTCGTAATGCCATGGCTGGCAAAGTAGTTCTGCGCGCCATCAAGCCAAGCGTATCTCTGCTCCTCATCAAAGAGCGGCAGATGCCCAAACATGATTCGCATCACAGGGGATTCTTCGAGCACGCCGTTTGGCTCATTGGAGTCAGACACGCGCCGTATGACTCCGTCTTCAGGGTCCTGCGTGTCGGCGGAAATCCCAACTCGTTCGAGACATTGTGTATTACACACAGCGAGATGACCCGACACATGCCAGATGAAAACCGGATGGCTGGTTGAAACGCGATCAAGGTCCATCTTCGTGGGATGACGCCCTTCGGTGAGCAGGGCGTCGTCGTAGCCTGCACCGAGAATCCACTCTCCCTCCGGGACACACCCTTCCACCTCCTCGGGGATTTCGCCCTCGGGGACACAGAGTCTTGCTCGACGCAATTGGTCGACAAGGTCGTCGATAGTGCCGATCTCACCAACAGGCGGTGATGCGAGGTTCTCGAACCTCTGCATTGAGATCACTAGGCCCAAATGTCCATGCGCATCGATAAAACCCGGCAACAAGGTCATCCCGCGAAGATCGACTTCAGCCGGTTTCTCCCCGGCAAGACCGAGCATCTCAGCCCTTGTTCCCAAGGCCAATATTCGTCCCTCTCTGACAAGTAGGGACTCCACCCGTGGCTTTGAAGGATCCATGGTGATGATCTCCCCGCCGCTGTATATCTTGCTGCTTTGCTCCGCTGCCTCCAGCAAGCCATTTGCAGAGACCAACAGAAGCGCCAACATCGAACACTTAGCAAGGTTCCGAAGTGAATTGGGCATCTCAATGAATTGCGTTGTAATCTTCAAGATTTCACTCGATCTCATCTGAGCATTCATAATACCCATCCCTGTCTGTCTTCACCGGAACGTTCAGTACCCTTGTGCGGTAGGTTTACACAGATGTTCACATGGGCCGATTTGGTTGCGCTCTATCGGCTTTCCTACGCGGAATCTCCGGTATCTCTCGAGCCCCGTTACAACCTCGCTCCCAGCCAGAACGCCTTAGTGGTGCGCGCGGATGAGCAGGGAGACCGAGAGCTTTTGTCCATGCGCTGGGGGCTTTTGCCCTTTTGGGCCAAGGATGAGTCTTTTTCAGCTCGCACCATCAACGCTCGCGTTGAAACCGTGGACCAGAAGCCCTCCTTCCGAGAGGCCTTCAAGTCAAGACGCTGTCTCGTGCCTTGCAGCGGCTGGTATGAATGGCGCAAGGAAGAAGGCGGTAAACAGCCCTATCTGATGCGCGGCGCTCACACTATGGAAGGCACGCTGAGTCTCGCTGGCATCTGGGAGCGATGGAGGCGAAACAACACTGAAGTTCTAAGCTTCAGCATTCTAGTCGGGGAGTCTCCTCCATCGGCTTCCCATGTTCACCACAGGGCCCCCGCCATACTTCGAGAAGCAGATCACGCCACTTGGCTTTCTCCGGAGAGCCGCAAGGATGACCTGCTAGAATTGATTCGCCGACCCCACCCAGGGCCGTTTTCAATCACCCGCGTAAGTAGGCGAGTAAACTCACCGCGAAACGATGATGCGTCGCTCATTGAAGAGGTGGAATAGGACGCACATACACTCTTCCAAGGTGCGCGTCCCTAAAATCTCTGCGGCGAGAAGGGGCCGAGATCCAGTTCTCCCCTCATTCCCAGTAGATCATCCGACAGCGCGTTGCCAGATCCCATTGCCTGGGTCCACCCGAGACCGCCATGATTCGTGCGAGCCTTGGTGAATAGATACCCGCGGCAATTACGAGCCGGTCTGCCTGTTGCACCTCGCGATTCGTAGAGCTTTGTGCCGGTCGCACTGCGCAATTGCTGAATTTCTCATCACTCGCCAATGATTGCGGCATTTCACAGCCTACCGCCAAGTCGTGGTTCAGCGTGCTCGAAGCAAGCTACATCGCGTTCCATTTGCCTGCATTTGCCCGCCGACTTGGCAGGCGGATCGTCAAGATGCCGAAGCTCTATTTCTACGACACCGGCCTTGCATGTTGGCTGCTTGGCATACGCGATCACACACAGGTTCACACACATCCACTACGGGGTGCACTCTTCGAGACTTGGATGATCACCGAAATACTCAAGCGTCGAACGCACTCAGGCGTTCGCGGGGGCCTGTGGTTTTACAGGGACCGCAATGGACAAGAGGCCGATTTGTTGATTGAAGACCCCGATGGACTTCGTCTCATCGAGGCAAAGTCCGGTGCTACGCCATCCTTGAATCTATTCGACAGCACGCGTTCGGTTCGTAACGCCCTGGAGGCAAGTGGGTACGTTACCGACACCTGCATCATTTACGGTGGTGATGAGCGCAGAGAGCTTTCGATGGGAAGGCTCGTGCCCTGGCAAGGTCTACACGAGTCCGTTTTTCCAGACGAAAGCGCGACCCAATAGAATTCGCGTGAATGAACTGGGACACTATGCGGATGATCGCGAGTCCGCCAGCACCATCAGACACAGAATCTCCAACATCATCTGCGCTCCCACCTGGGCGGTCACCGAGCCCGGATCATATTCGGGCGCGACCTCGACTACGTCGCCCCCTATGACATTGAGACCCTTGCAGCCACGCAAAATCGCCTGCACTTCGCGCGGAGTGAGCCCCCCAACTTCCGGCGTTCCAGTGCCGGGTGCGAACGCAGGATCTATACCATCCACATCAAGGCTCACGTAGACAGGCGCATCGCCAACCACCTCGCGCGCCTTGGCAATCACAGCGTCCACACCCATGCGGTCAACATCTTCGGCGTGTATGACGGTCATGCCTGAATCGTAGGAGAACTCCCAGAGATACTCCGAAGCACCACGAATGCCGATCTGCACACAGAGATCCGGATCAAGCACGCCATCGAGCACCGCATAGCGAAATGGACCGCCATGATGAAACTTGGTGCAGTCCATCTCTCCCATGGTGTCGCAATGCGCGTCGATGTGCACCAAACCCACCGGCCTTTCTCGACCAATCGCACGCAAAATCGGATAGGTGATCGAGTGATCACCACCCGCCGCCAAGGTGCGCACCCCCGCATCGACCACCTTGGCGAAATAGGACTCTATATCTTCCATCACCATATCCAGCATAAAGCGGCTGCGGAAGAAAACGTCTCCTATATCCGCAATACGGTGATGCTCGCTAGGCAGTACATCGAGCATGTGGTTGTACGGCCCGATTCGCTCAATCGCACGCAACGCCCTTGGCCCGAATCGCGCTCCCGGGCGGTTTGTCACTCCAATGTCCGTAGGTACTCCTACAAGTGCTATGTCGAGATCATCAAGCGCCGACTCACCCTCCCGGTAAGGCATGTCGAGCAAAGTGGGAATCCCGGCATAGGGTTGGTAGCGCTCGCCGGGCTGGCTGAAGGCCGCTTCCGCAACCTCATTGAAACGAACATTGGGAGATTCGTCCGCCTTGCCAGTGCCGTAGGCCGCACGTAGCCGTTCGAGCTTGTTTTGATCCATCGCCTAGATCAGAGCCAGTGCCTGCTCAAAGTCAACAATCAAATCTCCTATGTGCTCTATGCCCACCGAGACACGAATGAGCCGATCTGAAACGCCCATTTCATCCCGCTGCGATTTGCTTAAGCCCGCATGAGAAGTCTTTGCCGGCAAGGTCACAAGGGATTCAACACCGCCAAGGCTCGGAGCAAGTAGGGGGATTTCAAGTGCCTTGAGTACCGCTTCGGCACCCTCGGGGCTCGTGTCTGGTTCGAAGCTCAGCATCCCGCCGAATCCTGCAAAGAGTGCCGCTGCACGCGCATGCGAAGAAGAAGTAGAGAGGCCCGGATAATTCACGGCGCACACCTTGGGGTGTTCGGCAAGCATCTGGGCAAGTTCTTCCGCATTCGCGTTTTGACGCCCGACCCTCACAGCAAGGGTCTTAATCCCTCGGTGCAACAGCCACGCCTGATGCGGATCCATGCAACCGCCGAGATAGTCAAGCTGTTGCTTGATGGGATCAATATGCGCTTGACCACCCGCCACCGTGCCGCCGACTATGTCCGAATGGCCATTGAGATACTTGGTGGCACTCTGAATAGACA
>CAZNYE010000201.1:0-2598 GCA_964577185.1 uncultured Pseudomonadales bacterium
GAGCTGGGAGATAGACCGAATGAACAAGGAAATGCTCGCCATCGTCGAGACCATCGCGCTTGAGAAAGGTGTCAACAAGGCAGTCATTCTCGAAGCGATAGAGCAGGCGCTTGCCACGGCGACAAAGCGCCGCTATTCACCGGCGGATGCGGAGTTTCAAGTACATATTGATCCGGTGACCTGTGACTATGACACTTATCGCGTTTGGCGTGTGATCGACGCGGATGCGGGTGAAGAGATTGAAAACCCCGACGCCGAACTTGATCTGGATGGCGCACGCGCCGTTGATGAGGGGCTCGGCGCTGGCGATGTGCATCGCGTTCAGGTCGAGTCAATTGAATTTGGTCGCATCGCAGCGCAAGCGGCGAAGCAGGTCATAGTGCAAAAGGTCAGGGAAGCTGAGCGGCAGCGCGTTGTTGAGCAATATGAATCGCGTGTTGGCGAGCTCGTCAGCGGCACTGTCAAGCGAACCACCCGTGACGGTGTCATTTTGGATCTCGGCGGGAACGCGGAGGCGTTTATCGCCCGCAGCCAGCTCATTCCGCGCGAAACGCTGCGCATGAATGACCGCGTTCGTGCGCTGCTTGAGCGAATCGAAGAGGATCCGCGCGGCCCGCGCCTCATACTCACGCGCACCACACCTGAGATGCTGCGCGAACTGTTTCGCATCGAGGTTCCCGAGATCGCGGAAGGGGTTATTCAAATTCGTGGGGTTGCCCGCGACCCAGGTTCCAGGGCAAAAATGAGCGTGAGCACCAACGATTCCCGCATTGATCCTGTCGGTGCGTGCGTGGGTATGCGTGGATCAAGGGTACAGGCGGTCGCGGGAGAGCTAGCCGGTGAGCGCATAGACGTGGTGCCATGGGAGGAGAATCCGGCGCAGTTGGTCATCAATGCCTTGGCGCCCGCGGAAGTCGATTCCATTGTGGTGGACGAACAAGCGCACAGCATGGACATAGTGGTCGCTGAGCACAATCAGGCACAGGCAATCGGCAAGGGCGGTCAAAATGTTCGCTTGGCCAGTGATCTGACGGGATGGAAGCTGAGCATCATGACCGAAGAAGAATTCGAGCAAAAGGCGAGCGAGGAAGCCGAACAAAACGTCGAGTTCTTCAAAGAGAAGCTCAGTGTGGATGGTGATGTTGCCGAAGTGCTTGTGGAGGAAGGGTTCTCGACGCTTGAGGAGGTCGCGTTTGTTTCGCTTGAGGAACTGGCCAATCTGCCGGGATTCAATGAAGAGATCGCGGCAGAACTGCAGAGTCGCGCGCAGGATGCACAACTTGCGGGAGGACTTGAGGGTGGGGGTGTTGGTGTTCCCTCGGAAGATTTGCTGGTGTTGGAAGGCATGGATGAAGAACTTGCCTGGACGCTGGCTGGTCAAGGCATAGTCACGCGCGAGGATCTGGCTGAACAGGCGGTGATCGACTTGCTGGAAATCGTCGAAATCTCAGAAGAACGTGCAGGCAGCCTGATCATGCGGGCGCGCGATCACTGGTTCAATGAAGAGGGGTCCGCGGCGTAAAGCGTGCCGCGGACTAGGCGAGAGGCGAGAAGCGAGAGGAAACAAGGGCATCATGGCGGAACGGGCAAGTCGAACTACCACTGAAACGGTGCGTGATCTGGCCAGCACCATGAAGCTGACACCGGATCGCATGCTCGCTCGGCTGCGCGAGGCTTCGCTACCACATTCCAGTGAAACCGACTTGGTGACCAAGGAACAAAAGGCGATCCTGCTTCGTCATATTCGCGCCCGCGGCGCACCCTCGACAGGAGCCGACGCTGTAGGCAGCCAGACCACGCTTGGGACGACACGTCGGCCCGCGCCGGCCACACCGACACGACGTCCGCTCGGAGCGAGTTCGTCATCCACACGCATATCAAAGGCGCGCGCATCGAGCGTGACTGTGAAGACCAAGGGGCGCAAAGTACTCGTAAAACGTCCCGCCGCACTTGGGTCGGAGCCGGCAGAAGCCGAACAGCAAGATCAGCCACTTGAAGGGCGTCAGGAAAAGGGTCAGTCGTTGCGCGATGCGGAGGCGCTCTCGCCCGAGGTTGGCTCGGCGGCTGCGATGCGCAGCGAAATCGAGCGCATTAGGGAAGAAGAGGAGAGCCGCAAGCGCGCCGTCGATGAAAAGAGGGAAGCCTTGGAAGCGCGGCGTGAAGCGGAAGAGGATAAGCGCCGCAAGGAATTCGATGCGCAAAAGGAAGCACAAGAGCGCTCCGCTGAAGAAGCAAGAAAGGCGCAGCAGGCCGAAGCCGACAAGGCGAGCGCTGAGGAAGGGCCGGGGCGGCAAGCACAACAGCAAGCCGATGCCAACAATGACCCTGACCCTGCTGCGGCTGATGAGAGACAGCAGGGTCAGAAGGCGCGTTCCGCGAGACCAGCGAAGTCCAAGTCGGCGGACCCTGAAACAACCGCGAAGAAGATTGTGGATGCGCAGGCGGAAGCGGTTGCGGCGGAACGGAGCCATGCACCCAAGCGTCGCAGCAAAGCTCAGGGTGGTGCCGAGGCCAAGCTTGATGATGACGATGAGTTCGGAGACGGCAAGCGTCGGCATAGGGAGATTTCCCTAAGTGGCGCATCGAGAGCCCGGCGGG
>CAZNYE010000202.1:0-2077 GCA_964577185.1 uncultured Pseudomonadales bacterium
ACCACCTGCGGCGTGAATCTCTTCAGTTTTTCGTTGTCCCTTGGGGACTCCAGGGAATGGAACCAGTTTAGTCCAAAGGGGCCACCGTAGGTCACCATGAGCGTCGGTGTATAGGCAATCCCACTTCTCGCGGTGAGTTGAACCACATCCTCGTACAAGGGGAACACAGGAAAATTATGCTCATTGCCGCTGAAGCCATCGAGAATGTGGGTGAGGTCCATCATTTGATCGAGACCACCCTCGGTCGTCGGCATGAGTTCAAGTTCATTGGCGGCCTCGGCCAGCCACTGCCGCTGTTCGCGGCTCCCCGAGATGTATGCCTTGAGGTTGTGTACGCCGTAGTGCGCTCGGTATCGATTGAGGACGGCATAGGCATGCGCGACAGACTCGAAGCTGTTGTCATTGAATATCCCCGGACCTGTCGAAAGGGGTCGAGGGCCCAACATGAGGCCGGCGTCCACCAAGTCCTCATAAATGAGGATGTCAATCGTCGAGGGCTGCACATCAAGGCCTGTGGTGACACCCCAGGCGAGATTGGCGAGAAACGACCAATTTGAAAGATCAAGCACCCTCCGCATGCTGACAAAGTGCGCATGAGTATCGACGAAGCCAGGCAGAAGGTACTTGCCGCCGAGATCAAGCACTTGGGCATCTTCAGGCAGGTCGATCTCACTGCTCGTTCCTACGGCGTGAATGCGATTGCCTTTTAGAATCACCAGCGAATCTTCAACAATCCTGTGCGCACCTTCCATAGGTAGCAGGGTGGCGCCAACCAGGGCGATCTTGCCTTCTGGTGCCGCACGCGGCATGCTCACCTTGAGATCGATGCTTGATACGGCCTCGTGTGTTTCCTTGAGCTCGACCTCCCATTCGGAATGAGACTCTTCTTCTTCTGTGGCCTCCTGCTCCCTCGCCGCGCCTTGTTCACCGCTCGAATCTTGGGATTCGACCGCGACTTCAATCTCAGCCACAACCAAGGTCTCCGGTGGGTCTGCAGATGTTCCCTCATCTTCCTCCTCGCGAAAGCGAATTGACTCGACATCACGCCGGTGCAACCTGTGTCCTGCGGACCAAAAGACTTCGCGCCCGTTCGCACTCCATCCAAAGAAGTCCGCGCCAACGCTTGTCAAGCGGACGCTGGCAACCGCAGAGGCGCTCAAATCGACCGTGGAATGGGGCATTTCCAGCGACATGAGGCGCAGCAGATAGAGTTGATTCGCGGAATGCGCCAGCGCCATATCGCCCTTCGGAGAGATTTGAAGGCCATCCACGGGCACCGGTTCATCGTAGTAAAAGAGTCCCTCGCCCGTCACACTTGCATGCAGCCGACGATCGGTGCCGTCGTAGCGCATGGACACCAATCCGTTTGGTTCTTCGCTGGTGAATGCCTGCTGATGGAGAAAAATGCGTTCTGGGTGCGGGCCGAAGTGAGGAGCGGTCAGATAACGCGCTGGTGTGATGAGCTGGGCTTCACTGCCCCTCGCTTCAAACCAGACGAGGTCACCTTCGTATGGATAGCCAGTATCCCAATAGCCCATTAGACGATTGTTGACGCTCTGGCGCAGGGCCACAATTCGTCTGCCATCTGGAGAATATACGGGATCCGTGTAATGGGCGGGCACGCCCGACACTTGGGTTGGGCGACCTCCGTTCGCGCGTATGGTCCACAGATGACCTCCCTGTGGCGACCAGTCCACATAGGCGATGCGTGAGCCGTCGGGTGACCAGGCTGGTTGAAAGGCGGGTGAACCTTCTGGCGTAAGCCTTCTTGTCCTGCCCGACTCAAAATCGTGAACATGCACAGCATTGAACGCCGTGAACGCGACCTTGGCTCCCGAGGGTGACAAGGCGGGGTCTTGTGCAATGCGTGCCGTGACCTCACCTGTGCCAAGTCGCCAGGGGAAATAGAGTTGTGGGCCGAGGGACTGCGAAATATCTGCAGTGAAGGCGATCTGATGGGTCTGCTTGGATTCCATATCCAATCGTTCGAAACCGCCATTCTTGGTGTAGATGAGCGCGCTGCCATCCGGTGTGAAGTCATAGCGTGGAAACAGGTCACGCGTGAAGCGTGACTCCT
>CAZNYE010000203.1:0-2014 GCA_964577185.1 uncultured Pseudomonadales bacterium
GTTCCGTTGCGTGAGTTCTCCGAAGCACTGTGACAGCGCGTCGGCTTGCTGTCACCGCCCTTGAGTGCGCTTTCGCTGCGCGACCACATCGCAGCCACGCAAGCCGACGCGCTGTCACAGTGCTTCGGAGAACTCACGCAACGGAACGTGCCCGGAGGCCAGATCGCGCTCCTGCTTCGTGCCTTCGTCGCCGGCGCACAAGCAACCGGCGGCTCTTCAATGCCCGTCGAAGTGGTCGTCAGCGGGCCGGATACGACCGGAGGCGCACGCGATACCGGCGTGGTAATGCGGCAACTATTCGGCAAAGCGCGCGAACGAGTGTTAGCCGTCGGTTTCGCGGTGCATCAGGGAAAGTCGGTGTTCAAGACCCTGGCCGACCGGCTCGATGACGACGAATCTCTTGAGGCAACCCTGTGCATCGATGCCAGACGTCAGCATGGCGATACGTCCATTGACCGCGATATCCTGCGACGATTCGCAAACGAATTCGTGCGTAACGAATGGCCTGGTAAGCGCTTGCCGCGCGTCTACTATGACCCGCGGTCGCTGGAATCTGCAGGCCGCACATCCAGTTCGATGCATGCCAAGTGCGTGGTCATTGATGGTACGGAAGCCTTGGTGACCTCGGCTAACTTCACGGAAGCGGCGCAGGAACGAAACATTGAACTCGGCCTGCTCGTGGACTCACAATCTGTCGTGCGCCGGATCGAACAGCATTTCACGTCTCTAATTCAGAACGGCTTTCTCGAACGGATCCCGCTTCCCTGATCCGAAATCCACAGTTCCGAAAATTTTGGAGCTGCCACATCATATGCAGATGACCATTGCCGGTCTGGCGCTACCTTCCCAGGCCAGCACTTCTCGCCAATCTGTCGGCCTGCCGCGAACGTCCCTTCAGAAAGGTCACTTATGCCATCGAATGCTCAATCTGTGTGCGCCTTGTCTACCGCGTCAAACACTAGCTCCACCCTCAGGTTTCGTGGGTCAGCTTCCGGTGGTAGCCAGTCGGTTTCTAAGGAAAGGGAATCCAATCCGTATCCATGCGGGGGACTGGTCGGCTTGTATACGAGCTTTGACCCAGACTCGAATCCAATTTTGCACTCGATCTCTAAGCGGTTCGACGCGCCACCTTGGTGTGCAAACGTATCCAGATACCGAATTGATGTCGGCAACCGCAATGGCCGAACGTTCCACCAATTCCACGCCGCTAACATGGGGAAATATAGACCTGGGTACTGAGGTGTGCCCGGTTTGTATGGCCTAGACTTCTCCACCAGTTCGGGTTGGCCAATGTTCGAAGCAAAGTCTGCGTCGGTGTGGGCTATCCTGTATTTGCCATCGATGTCCACGTAGCCAGCAATCGTGCCGTGATAGAGTTCCGTCCACTCCACCAGAGAGAGAAAGTGTAGCCACGTCAGCTTTCCAAAGGGCAAGCCATCGGGAAACTTGCTATTTCGCCACTCTTCGTTTTTGAATCGAAGCCAAAACTCCGATGCGTATAGCACGAATCCCCGAACGGTCCAATCCACCTGTGTCGGCCCCGCCAGGCCGGCATACTCGGCTCGGAGGCGGTCTCTCTCGCTGAACTTTCGCCATAGCTCACGGTAGCGGTCGAAATCATGCCCGTCGGGAGGTCCGAAACGTCTTAGGAGATCGACCAGACACCAAAACTCTCGATCCTCGCACTTATACTGATAAAGCAGTCTTCCGTCAGGGCCGGTTTGATCAACTCTCCTACGCAGAAAATCGTTTACCAAAAAGTTCTCGATGTCCACCACCTCACTCCATCTGTTCGATGTCATCAACAGCCTACTATGCCACGGGAGCGTCAGGAAGGGCGATGCTCAAACACTGACACCACTTTCCCGAAATCCGATCCTTGGAGTAACGCTTAGCCTAATCTCAAGGCGTGTATCATTGTCTTTTTCTGCGGTACTGCACTTTGAAGGCGATCCCCTATGAGCACGGGTAGATTCAACGTTGGCGATACAGTCCGCCGTAGGTCGCAACCCGA
>CAZNYE010000204.1:0-5744 GCA_964577185.1 uncultured Pseudomonadales bacterium
CTTCGACTGTGGGGTCGCCCGTGCGCTTGCGGGCAGACTGCCTTTCCCCCCTATTCAGGAAGAAAAAGGTGCCCTGTTAGAAACACTGTTGCTTGGCGAGTTGCGCTCGCATCTGGCCTACTCAGGGCGGAGATACCCACTCTACTTCTGGCGGAATTATGATGGTGCCGAAGTGGATGTACTTTGCGAAACGGCGAATGGATTTGTCGCCATCGAGATAAAGGCGAGTCGGCGTTGGGAGAGGCGGTTTAACCGAGGGCTGCACAAGGTACGGGAAGCCCTAGGCGCTGACAGAACCCGATGTCACGGCATCTACCTAGGGGAGCGTGACACACTTGTTGACGGTGTTCATGTGCATGCTGCGCGTGGGTTCCTCAAGCGATTATGGGGTGGTGAAATCCTTTCTTAGGCAAACCCCACAACTCACCTTGAAGTAGTGGGCGTGACCACACGACGCTCCCTTCTTCTTGACTAACAGTGTCCGAACAAAACAGAATCACAATTCTGTTCCTCGAGTCCGAACAAGTCCATGGATGGGCCTGTTCCAGATGTACGTTGGTGGACCACGCAGCACCATGCAATATAATTCGGAAAAGATACTTACAACCCATGTTGGCAGCCTGCCGCGCGCTACCGATGTCACGGATGTCGTATTCGCCCGCGAGCGCGGCGTGAATCTTGAATATGGCGACCAGGTAATTTCCCGGGCCGTCGTAGAGGTTGTGGCCCGACAGATCAAGTGCGGAATTGATCTCGTGAGCGATGGTGAGATGAGTAAGATCAGCTACGCCACCTATATCAAGGATCGGGTGACGGGCTTTGAGGGCGACAGCGAACGGGAACCACCACAGGACCTCGAAGACTATCCGGGTTTTCTCGCGCGCCTTGCTCAATCCGGCGGCACTCCGACCTATCGTCGCCCTTGCTGCGTTGGGGAGGTCGCCGTGAAGGATTTGGGACCAGTGAAGCGTGACATTGCCAACTTCAAGGCCGCGATTGCGGCGCATCAGCCAAGAGGCGCCTTCATGAATGCCGCTTCACCCGGTGTCATCGCGCTCTTTCAGCCGAACCGGCACTATTCAAGCCATGAACGCTATTTGGAAGCTATCGCCGATGCCATGGCGGTTGAATACCGGGCGATTGTAGAGGCCGGGCTGGTGCTGCAGGTCGATTCACCCGACATTGGCCTCGGCAGGCATATGATGTTCAAGGGCAGGAGCGATAAGGAGTACACCTCGCTCGCCAGACTGCACATCGAAGCGCTGAATCACGCGCTAGACGGCTTACCCAGGGAACAGATACGGTTGCATGTGTGTTGGGGCAACTACGAAGGGCCGCACCATCATGATGCGCCCATGCACATGGTGCTGCCAATCGCGCTCACGGCCAATGTCGGAGCGCTTGTTTTTGAATCTGCCAATCCGCGCCATGCGCACGAGTGGAAGGTGTTCGAGACCTCCGAACTACCAGACGACCTCATTCTGATACCAGGAGTCATCGACTCGACAACCAACTTCGTTGAACATCCCGAGCTTGTCGCCGAACGCATTGAGCGCTTCGCTGGAATCGTGGGTCGCGAGCGTGTCATTGCCGGCACGGACTGCGGTTTTTCAACCTTTGCCGGCTTCGGTGCCGTGGATGCTGAAATCGTGTACGCCAAGCTCGCGAGCCTTGCCGAAGGGTCGGGAATTGCCAGCGAGCGGCTTTGGTGTTGAGCAAATTGTCCTAATCGAGCATCTGCGAGAGTAGCCCCAGGCCGTCAATCGCCGTCCACTCGCGCACCACTCGTCCCTCAAGCAGTCGCCAGTGACTCAGGCCGAGGACAAGAAGTGTCCGGCCGCTCGCAGCCATGCCGAGGTAGGGGCCGGAATGTGTACAGCGCATGGTCCAACGAGCCGCCAAGTCCAGACCCTGATCATCAAATGGCCGCGCGGCCACATGATCAAGCGAGACCCGTCGCTCGCTTAACGCACCGCAGGCTTCTCGATAGTGTCCGAGCACGGCTCGCCGACCCGAATAGTATTCGACAGGCGACCGGTGCAGCACCGCATAGGGTGCGTAGGTCGTGGCGAAAAATCGCTCCGGATCGACCTCTTTGGTCTGCCATAGGCCATCCAAGAGGTGCGAGGCAGTGCGCTCCGTCTCACTAGTCGCCTCTATTCGAGTAACCGCGGATGACTCAAATCTCGCAAGTTCGCGAGACAGCCATTCAGCGCTATTCGCCTCACGAGATTGTTTCAGACGCTCTGCGGCGTCCAGGGGATTAAACCCTAGCTGCCTGACAAGCGCCAGGTTGTCTCGAACAATCCATTCCCTGACAATCTTCCCGTCTCGCACCAGGCAGTCGGCGATGATCATCGCCTCGACCCGCTTGCCGGTTGCCGGACCAAAGTTTGAATCGCCGAGATTGGTCATGGGGCTCAGGATTCGATGGGAAGAATACAGGTCTCCGTTCTGCTCACGCGACCAAATCACCGCTTCACCAAGGAGCAGGCGGTCTGGAAAGGCAGCGAGGGTGGCCTTGGAAGCGCGCACCACGCCTTCGGCGCTATTGACCACGCCATCAAGGGAGTACACCTCGACATCCGGAGCGTAGTAGTCGTGGATGAGGCCCATGCCGCCAGATTCCCAAATCTCATAGGTGATGCCGAGGATGTAGTCGACGAGATGATGGTCAGGCCCGTAGCCAGGACAAAGCTTCATACCGGTCTCACTTGTGTCTGTAGTGCATTCGAAGTACATTCTGCCTTCATTTTCACGCCCTTGCCCCCGGTACATGGCTCCAGCTAGTCTCGCTGACAGAATTGTGTGCTATTCCAAGCTGCGGCCCTGCACCACAGCTTTTATAGACACACGCACACCCGGCAGTGACAGGAAGGAGAACTTCACCATTATTGGACCCGGCGTGTCCGAAAGTCCGGACCAGCATGTGCACATCGACATCCCGCATGGCTTCAATCTTGGTGGTGCGCGCCAGCCGCCCGGCTGCGTCAATTCACAACACAGCCACGACACCGCCGAGGTGTTCATGGTGCACACAGGCAGCTGGGCGTTCTACACCGGCGAAACGGCAAACGATGCGGAAGTGGTCCTGACCCCCGGAGACACCATTTCCATCCCTACTCAAGTCTTTCGTGGCTTCAAGAATATTGGTGAGGACACGGGCTTTATGTTTGCGGTACTTGGAGAGGACGACCCGGGCCGCGTCACTTGGGCGCCCGAGGTTTTTGAGGCTGCCGAGCAGCATGGCCTGATGCTTCTTGACAATGGACAGCTTGTTGATCGAAACAAGGGTGAGGTGCCACCACCCAATGCCAAACGTTTGCGTGCGACAAGTCGCGAACAAGCCGAATCAATGCGTCGTCTGAATCGGGAAACGCTCAGCAAATGCGTGGTGCGGTACGATGAGATGCGCGATTCGCCACAGTGCGAGAATGTCGAATATCCCGTCGAATATCCCATCATAGGCAGTGCGCCAGCCGAGACTGGCCTTGTCAAGGGAAGGCTTGCCTGGCCGCATGGATTCAGTTTGCGCTTTTCGCGTATTGAACCGGGTGCGAGCACGCCTGCCCATGAGCGCGCCGAGGAGCAGGTCGTCATCGTGCATAGAGGCGAGCTGGGAATAGAGATGGCAGATGGCAAGACATCGCTTGGCTGTGGTGATGTCGCCACCATTCCTGTTGGCGAGCCGCGTCGATTCTTCAATACGAGTGGGGAACCCGCAGAACTCTTTGTTGTGTACAGGGGTGACCGGGTGCCGCCATTCAGGCCAAGCGTCGATGCCTAGCTCACGTTTAGAATTGAGTGACAAGGCCAGCCTCCACCGGGCGTTCACAGCGCTCGCTGCGGCGCGTGAGGGCGATCTCGAGAAAGTCCTGGTAGGCATGTACCACCCAAATGCACGCTGGTACGGCTCGCATCCGATCAACGAGCTTGAAGGTGTCGAAGCCATCCGGGATCTTTGGCAAGGCTTGCGCAGATCCTTTCCCGATATGGAACGGCGCGACCAGATTTTTCTGACCGGCACTTCGCACGGCAAGCAGTTTGTGGCGGCGGTCGGCATCTATCAATCCAACTTCGTGAGCGACTGGCTGTGTGTGCCGGCAACCAAGGGTGTCGCGCATCTGCGTTACGGAGAGGTGCATGAAATCGAGGACGGCAGAATTTCATGCAGCTATGCGCTATGGGACCTGCTCGACCTGTTGCGTCAATCGGGCATTTGGCCGATCGTGCCAAGCCTCGGCGCTGAACTCGCGTGGCCCGCGCCCGCATCCGGCGATGGTCTGCGTCTCGGCGAAGAGGATGCCGAAGAGAGCCGCCGGAGCATAGATCTAGTGCACGCCATGCACCAAGGGTTGTTTCGTTACGACGGCAAAGACCTGGACAGCATGGAGCAATACAAGTACTGGACAGAGAACTTTCTCTGGTACGGTCCCGCTGGCATTGGCACAGTGCGCGGCATGCAAGGCTATCGGGCCTCTCATCAGGCGCCATTCTTAAAGGCATTTCCTGACCGTTACGGCGCGGGTCATTACATCGACATGGGTTGCGGAAACTACGCTGTGACCGGCGGCTGGCCAAGTGTTGCAGCGACCCACCTGGGTCCTGATTGGCTTGGGCTTGCCGCCACAGGCAAGCCCGTTGCCATGCGTGTCATGGACTTCTATCGAGTCGAAGACGGCCTTATCGCCGAAAACTGGATTCCGCTCGACATTATTGATGCGCTGCTGCAGCTTGGGACGGATGTGCTCGGCAGGGTGGCTCAGCTCCGGGGCCTTCGCTAAGCCCGACTCTCAATCCGAGAAACGCCGGTGAGCCAAGACATTACGCCCCCGACTCGCAGGCGAGCCACATCCTATGACGTGGCTCGACTTGCTGGCGTATCACAGTCAGCCGTCTCGCGCGTATTCAAATCCGGGGCGAGCGCTTCGGCGAAGATGCGCAAACGCGTGCTGGCCGCGGCCAACGAAATAGGATACCGGCCCAACGCCATCGCACGGGGATTGATCACGCAGCGGTCGAACATGGTCGGCGTTGTCATCTCCCGCATGACGAACCTGTACTATCCTGAATTGCTGGTAAAGCTCACCCAAGCCTTTTCTGAGCGCGGCATTCGTGTGCTGCTGTTCACTCTCGAACACGAGAGTGAGATCAATGTCGTGCTTGAGCAAACGCTTCAGTACCAGGTGGACGGTATCGTCACGGCGGCCATCTTGAGTCCAGCGCAGCTCGATATGCTGCGCACCGTCGGCATACCTGTCGTGTTGTACAACAGGCAGGCGTTGCACGGACAGGCGGCGGCGGTCAGATGCGACCAGGAAGCGGGCGAGGCCTGGCTCGTTTCTCAATTGATCGGGGCCGGTCACCTGCGGTTCGCGGTCATATCCGGACCCCAGGATTCCACCGTCAGCGTGGAACGCACGTCAGGTGCCTTGCGACACCTGTCGGAGCTTGGAATAGAGGATGTCGCTCTCGTGACCGGGGACTATAGCTACGAATCTGGGTATCGGGGAGTCATTGAAGTTCATGATCTGCTCGGCTCGCCGCCCGATGCCGTCATCGCGGCCAATGACGCCATGGCCATCGGCTGTATAGATGCGGCCAGGGAGGTTCTTGGCAGAAGGGTGCCCGAGGATCTTTCAGTGGTCGGATTCGACGGCATAGGCGCGGCGTCCTATGCCGCCTATCAACTGACGACTGTTCAACAACCTGTCACGCGCATGACACAAGCAACGGTGGATATG
>CAZNYE010000205.1:0-2939 GCA_964577185.1 uncultured Pseudomonadales bacterium
CTATTCATTCGAGCGCCGAATCCGTATTGAGCCGCCGGACGTCTTTAGTATCAGGTCTGGACCACCGCCGTTCAATGCTTGGCTCAAGCGGCCCTTGCCGTAAGAATTGTCGGGGGATGCGTCAGGGAAATCTGACGATACGCTGCCTCCGGAAGTGCTTGCTGATAGGTTGGCCTTTAGATCATCGAAGAGATACGCTGTGACATTGCCTCCTGAGGTGCGCAGCTCGCTCGTACTGTCCGGCTGACCGACAAAACCAACTTCTATTGATCCTCCAGAGGTGCGTGCCTGCACGGCGCCTTCGGCACCTTCCACCTTGATGGAACCCCCGGAGGTTTTCGCGACTACTGAGGAACCCGCCTCGCCGATACGAATGCTGCCGCCAGATGTCTTGGCGTCTATCTCTCCGACAACAGCCTTGAGTCGTATCGAACCCCCGGAGGTTCTGGCTATTACCGAATCGCTGGCGTTTTCCACCTCGATGGTTCCACCAGAAGTCTTGGCATCGACCGGGCCATCAACGTCTTCGGCTTCGATATCGCCACCGGAAGTGCGCGCCGTGAATTCGCCTTGCAGCCGCTCAAGTTCGATGTCTCCGCCGCTCGTGCCGAGCTGTAAGTTCTGACGGTAGGGCACCTTCATCCGAATCTCGGCCTGTGGGTCGCTTGAAAACCAGTCGAACCAACCCTCCCGTCCTTCATAGTGACCGCGAATGGTGACCACGCCGTCCTCCTGACTGAACTCAAACGTGATCTGATCGGCCTCTTCGGCGGATAATTCGACCTCTGACCGGTCCCATGAAGTGACGCTGATTTCTGCTCGTTCGACATCAACGACAACCAGGTCTCCGTGCTCAACAGAGAAGCTGCGTTGCACATCTTCCGCGTAAGCAGTTCCCGTGAATACGACTGCCGCCAGCGCGAAGACCGAGGCGGCTAGGGTCTTGTGGACTGAAGAATTCATTTTGTGCTCCCGCAGGACAAATGTGTGTGCTTACGAAGGACCGCAATCCCTGTGCCAACCACGCGATGAGCACAAACCGGCGGATTTACTAGGGTCTGATTGAGAATCGGCGAGAGTTTTTCAGCAGGCGTTGGTCAAATCTGCCAATGATTGATGAAATAAGCGAACAGAGAAAGCACTTCAAGGGAGCGCTTGTGCAAGAACCGCCGCGTCAGCCGACAGACGCTTGCGGACTGCGTAGAACCCGAATCGACTTCGCGGATGTCACCAGTACAATGAGCCCTCTCTCGGCTTCCGCGAGTTCCATATAGGCTGCGAGCTGCTCGCGATAGTGGCGCAAAGTCCGTTCACTAGGATTCACATCCGTCTTCCAGTCAATTACGACTTCCGGCTTGCCATCCTCTCCAATCGCGATCGCATCAGCCGCGCCGGTGAGGATATCTTCCTGGCCTTCCGCTTGGCGTGACCCAAACAGACTGAATTCCGGGACGAGTCTCGGCCTCAGTTCCGCCACCCCGGCTAGGGCCAGTCCACGCGACACGCAGGCCGCCAGTTCGCTAGGGTCAAGACCTTCACTCGGGTCGTCAACGGCCTCCTTTCCCATCTGCACAATGAGCACTTCGGCACGCTCCGACAGATCTGCTTCTGCTTCCCTGGTCTCTCCCGTAAGCACTTCCTCAAAGAGCTTATGGATGATCGTGCCTCGTTCGTGGCCGCCACGTATATTGACCTGCTCGGCCTCCTGATCCACGCCGGCTTCCTCTTCCAAGAACATCGCGTCCCGCCGCTCGGTTCTGATTGCGGGCGCCGAGGCATCTTCGCCTCGGCTTGGCGCCCGCCAGATGATCTTGCGCGCCTCGAGGTTGATCCTGCCAGCTTCCTCGGCAAAGACCTCTCGCGTTTGTTCGTTGGTTACTTCTTGCGTTGAAGATGGCAGGTCCGCGGACATTTCCTCCACTTCAATCAGTGGCAGACCCTCAAGGTCGAGATCAAGCAAACTGATCCAAGCCGAATCCCTGGGACTCACCATCAACTTGGGCAAAACCAAGAGTTCCTTCGCGCGTGTGCAGGCGACGTACCAGAGCCGCACATGTTCGCGATCAAGCTCGCCCTGCTCTGCCGCCTTTGCCTCGGCATAGTTCTCTGGCAAGGCACCAAAGGCTCTGCAGTAGAGGTGGCCGTTGTGCTTATCCGTGATGTCTGGATCGACCGACTTCACCTGCGTCATGGTGTTGACCGGCACCACTATTGGCCACTCCAGTCCCTTGGCGGCATGCATGGTGAAGAGGGCGACCGATTCCTCCTGGGCATCCGGACGGCCCTCCGGGGATCGGGACTCATCGCTCCATGCCCTGGTCATGAATTCTGCGAACGCGCGCAAGCCTCTCACCGCATAGGCGCGACTCCTACTCAGGAAGAGATCCACATTGGCAAGCACGCGCTCAACCTGACCATGGTGGCGATGCATGAGGATCGGCCGTATGCGCAAGAGGTCGATGGCCTGCGACAGGAGATCATGCGGCGTGGTGCTGGCCGCCTTGCGACGAAGCGTTTGCAGCTTCTCGAAGATGTCCTTGGCGTGAGGGTTGTCGATGGAATCGGCATTGAGATTGACATGAATCCTTGCCAGACTCTCATTGCCGTCTTCATTCTCTTTCTGTGCCAAAGCGGCGACCAAGTCTAGAAGCTCTTCTTCGCTGAGGCCCACCAGCGGTCCGCGCAGGAGGGCGCCCAAGGCAAGCGTGTCGCGGCTATCGGCGAGGACACGCGTGAGCGCGATGAGGTCCTGTATCTCTTGTCGCCGGAAAAATCCCTTGCCGGCCTGCGTGGCGACTGGAATCTGGCGATCCTCCAAGGCTTGCTCGTAACGCCACAGATCAGTGCCGGTGGGCGCAAGCAGGGCTATATCTCCCGGTTCGCACACTTTCTCGTTGCCATCAACATCTTGGAACGTGTAGCTGCCAATGAGGCGCGCG
>CAZNYE010000206.1:0-3368 GCA_964577185.1 uncultured Pseudomonadales bacterium
AAATCAGATTGCAGGGTCTTGGACGCAAACCAATAGAATAGCGCGGCAAAGAGATTCAATATCGCCGTGACCACGAGCGTGTAGCGCAAGGATTCAATGCCGAAACTTGGCTCAAGAAGGTCGCTCATCACCCCAACAATCTGCGGACCAAGACCAAGACCGATGATATTAATGATGAACAGGAGCATGGCTGCAGCTACGGAACGCATGTGAGCCGGCACAAGACTTTGCGTTGCCGCGAAGGAAGGCCCCAGATACAAAGTGCCGAAGAAAGTTGGGATCACGAGCAGCAGGAACGCGGCGACATGGGATTCCGCGAGATAGGCGATCGCTAGAAAGGGTACGGTGACAGCGAGGCCCAAAAGAGGTACCCACATATACCAGCGAATGTCGCGAGGAGCGATCTTATCGGCAAACCAGCCGCCGAAGAAGGTGCCGGCACCACCGGCGATTCCGGCAAGCAAAGCCAGGATTGTTCCAATCTCCCCAGTGCCTAGACCATGCGAGCGGACAAAAAAGGACGGATTCCACTGTACGAGCCCGTAGCCCACGAAGGCGTGCAATGCGGCGCCGATTGACAGATGCACGAATGACTTCTGATGCCACAAGTACCGTGCCACTAACCACATGGAAGTGTTTGCGGCAGCCTCGCTGATGGCTTTGCGTTGAGGTTCTCGCACTGTGAGGCGGAATACGATGGCCAAGAGGATGCCGGGAATTCCAACCACCATGAAGGCGAGTCGCCAACCGAAGAACTCATTGATCCAACCTCCTGCCAAGAGGCCGAACATGGTACCTATGGGAATACCGAGCGAGTAAATGCTGAGCGCGGTCGCCCGTGATTCAGGGGTGAAGTAGTCCGAAATCAACGAGTGGGCGGGAGGGCTGCCACCAGCTTCCCCGACAGCGACGCCTATGCGCGCCGCCAAGAGTTGGAGGAAGTTTGTCGCCAGTCCACAAAGGGCTGTCATCGCACTCCAGAGGGACAGACAGACGGTGATGACACTGGTTCGAGAAGTGCGATCGGCAATGCGCGCGATTGGCATGCCGAGCGTCGCGTAGAAGATTGCGAAGGCGATGCCCGACAAGAACCCAAGCTGCGTGTCCGAAAGTTCCATTTCGAGCTTGATAGGCTCAAGGAGTATGGACAGGATCTGTCGATCTACGAAATTAAATACATAGACAACAACAAGAATGCCGAGCACATAATTGCGCGACGTGGATTTGCCGGTAAAGGCGTTATCCGTCACGAACCTTACCCCGAGTGTTTTGATGCGCTGGTCGTGTAGGACTAGATGTCGAATTCACACCACACAGGCGCGTGGTCGGATGGCTGTGACATCGCACGAATGTCAAGGTCGATGCCCGTGGTTCTCAATCGCTCGAAAAGAGATTTGGTGGCCAACAGGAGATCTATGCGCAGACCTCGCTTTGGATCATCTTCAAACCCTCGCGAACGGTAATCAAACCAGCTCGCCAATCGCTCCGAGTCTTCAGTGAGTTCAGCATAACAGTCAAAAAGCCCCCAATCGGTAACGGTTGCCAACCACTCACGCTCTTCCGGTAGAAAACTGCATATGCCGCGACGCAGCCAGCGGTTGGCATTTTTTTCACCAATGAGTACATCGAGGTCCTGGGGTGCGACATTCATGTCCCCAACAGAAATCAGCATGGAGTCAGACGAACAGCTTTCCTGAAGATATTTCAATAAATCGCTATAAAATTTCTCTTTTGCGGGAAACTTCACGGGATGGGAGCGACTTTCTCCTTGTGGGAAATAACCGTTCAGGACGGTCAATTCGCCACTATCCGTCGAGTAGTTCAGCGCTTGAAAGCGGCGTTGCTGATCTTTCTCGCGCCAATCGAATCCATTAACGGCCGAGACCGGTTCTATGGTGGATGCCACCGCTACTCCATAATGCGTTTTCTGGCCGAAGACCTCTACAAACGGAAGGCCAAGCGCCTTCAAGTCATCGAACGGAAAATCCTCATCCGTGACCTTGGTTTCCTGCAGGGCGACGATCTCCGGTGAGTGTTTGTCGAGCACCGCTTCAAGCTGATGAAGTCGTTTGCGGATGCTATTGACGTTAAAGGAGACGATCTTCATGTTCGACTTCCCGAATGCGAAGCGTGAATCTTGGGCGACTTTGTCTGATGATTCAACTCTAATGGTCATATGATTGATATGTCGGGTGTGAACCCGCTCCGCTGAAGCCGCAGGATGGAACCAGAATCCAATCTTATCGATCGCCTTTTGGAATCGGCGCGGTCTAGATATGCGCCGAACATCGAAGCGTGGCAGCCCTCACGCAGGGTAGAGTCACACATGCGTATCGCGGCGGATGGTCGCTGGCTGCACAAAGGCTCTGAGATTAAACGCCCCGAGATGGTCTCGCTGTTCGCATCGTTATTGCGGCGGGAGGGCGAAGAGCACTTCCTGGTCACACCGCTGGAGAAGGCGTTCATCGAGGTTGACGACACGCCATTTTTGGTTGTGGACTTCGAGATTGACGGTGAAGGGGAGGGCGCGCGCCTCGTGGTTGAGACGCAGCTGGAAGACTGGATTCCAGTGAACAGGCCAGGGCAGCTGTTCGTGAAGCCCTTGCCAGATGGATCAGGTGCCTGTCCCTGCGTTCATGTGCGAGCAAATCTTATTGGACGCTTCTCGAGAGCCGCGCATTTTCGGTTTGCCGAGGTCTTGGTCGAACGTCAAGGATGGCTGGGTATCTGGAGTTACAAACGTTTTTACTCGCTCGAAAGGGCGTGAGGCTGGCTCTTATTCGCGCCAGATATGCTCACATATTTGGGTAGTTCGGGCCTCCTGCCCCCTCGGGTGCCACCCAGTTGATGTTCTGCGCTGGATCCTTGATGTCGCAAGTCTTACAGTGCACGCAATTCTGCGCGTTGATCACAAACTGCGGCCCTGATTCCGCTGCAACGACTTCATAAACGCCTGCCGGGCAGTAACGCTGCGCTGGCTCATCGTAGGTGGGCAGGTTGTCCCGTATGGGCAGTTCGGAATCGGTCAACACAAGGTGGCAGGGCTGATCCTCCTCGTGGTTGGTATTGGACAGGTAGACCGAGGAAGTCTTGTCAAAACTAAGCACACCATCGGGCTTCTGATAGTGTATGCGGCGCATGCGGCGAGCCGGTTTCAAGGTTGCGTGATCCGGTGTTGGGTCGCTCACATTGATCGGCAGTCGCCCTCGGAGCAACCAATGCTCTTTCCAGACTGCCGCAGAGCCCACGAGTGTTCCCAGTCGATGCACGAATCCTCCGAAATTGCGTGCGCGATGGAGTTCATCGTGCAGCCAAGAATCCCGCACAGCCTGTGCAAACTCGGTGGAAAGGTCATTGCCGCCATCATC
>CAZNYE010000207.1:0-3720 GCA_964577185.1 uncultured Pseudomonadales bacterium
GCGAGTGACAATGCCGAGCCTATGGAAAGGTCCTCAAAACCCTTTTCTACGCCGGCACGCTCGACGAATGACCAAATTGCGCTTTGACTCACCGTGAACAGGAACAGCGCGACCAGCCCGGCAATCGCGTGCATGGGCATCGACGCGGCCTCGTCCCGGCCGGCACGTTCCCCGCCCGGGGTCTTGGGAATCCCCAGGCTGGAGAATGAGGCCAACAACAGCGCCAATGCCAGTGTCCCCAGCATGCCCCCGAATCCCAGTATCGGATACACAAGCACGGGCAGCAGGAAAATCAACAGGGCGCCGAGGGCCACCTCTCCGGACAGTTTGATTCCCACCGCCCTCGTGGCATCCGGAAATTCGCTCGCCAGCACGAAGGACAGGGAGTAGAGGGTTCCAAGTGCGAAGCCGGTTGCGAACAGCACGGGCGCCACCAGACTAAAGGAACCGAGCGCGGAAGCCAAGATGAGAAGGGCGATCCCCGCCGCGAATGAAGCTGCGGCGAGATTCCTGCGGCTGATTCGATGAAGCCACAGGCTCGCGCTGACCGAAGACAGCCCGAACCCAGCCAGGTAGATGGTTCCGAGCCAGCCGGCGGCGGTGTCACTGAGCCCAAAGCTATCCGCCGCCTTTCCGAGAAAGACAGGCAGGATGTTGAAGATCATGGCTGCCGCCGCGCCAGTCCCGACCACGGCCACCAGCGGCTTGTACTTGCTCATTGAACCTCCTAGATCAGCACCAGGTGAATGAAATTCCCAAGCGTCTTGCCAGTGCGCCGCATGACGCCAGAGCTAGGGGGCGATCAGCGGGTCGTAGGCGTCCGGACGCCGGTCGCGATAGAACTGCCAGACGGTCCGCACGTCATTAATCTGACCAAGATCCAACTCCACGATCAGAAGTTCGTCGCCTGTCCCCGATGCCTCGGCGATGATCTCGCCGCGCGGATTCACGAAATAGCTGCGTCCATAGAATTCGCCAAGTTTCCATGGCATTTCCACGCCCACGCGATTGACGCATCCCATGAAATACCCATTGGCGACCGCGTGGGCGGGCTGCTCGAGCTGCCACAGGTGGTCGGACAGTCCTTTCACAGTGGCCGAGGGGTTGAACACGATTTCCGCGCCCGCGAGTCCAAGGGCGCGGGCACCTTCCGGAAAGTGACGGTCGTAGCATATGTAGACACCGACCTTCGCATGGGCCGTATCAAACACCGGGTAGCCGAGGTTTCCTGGACGAAAGAAGAACTTCTCCCAGAAACCCGAGGTGTGCGGAATGTGAGTCTTTCGGTACTTGCCGAGATACTCGCCGCCGGCATTGATGACGGCGGCGGTGTTGTAGAGGATCCCTGGCGCCGCCCGCTCGTAGACCGGTACGACCATGACCATCCCATACCTTTGCGCGTATTCGCCAAGGCGTTCCGTGGTCGGCCCGGGAACGGCTTCCGCGGTGTCGAACCAGGCGGCATCCTGGCTGGGGCAAAAATAGGGCGTGCTGAAAACCTCCTGAAGGCAGAGGATTTGAACCCCACGTTCGCCGGCCTCGTCGATCAAGGGCAGATGCTTCTCCAACATGGCCTCCTTGATCTCCAAAATGGAAGTGGATTCTTCAAGCCTTGGAAGGGACATCTGGATCAGACCGCAGGTGATCAATCTCGACATGACTTCGGCCCTCCCTACCCGAGCGCGCTGAACAGGCCGCGCTTCACATAGTTGCCAGCGCCAGCGCGGCCGAGCCACTTGCTGTCATGAACAAGGACCTTGCCGCGGCTGATGACCGTCTCGCTGAACCCCTGGGTCTCCATGCCCTCATAGGCGTTGTAGTCGACCCGCATGTGGTGGGTGCAGGGATTCTCAACGCTGATGGTCTCGCGTCGGTCGGGATCGAAAATCACCAAGTCCGCATCGCTTCCTACGGCGATGGTCCCCTTTCTTGGAAACAACCCAAAAAGCTTGGCAGCGGCCGTCGAGGTCAACTCGACGAACCGATTCACGGAAATGCGGCCCTTGGCCACGCCGCCGTTGTAGACAAGGCTCATGCGGTTCTCCACACCGGGCGCACCATTTGGGATCTTGCTGAAGTCATCGATTCCGAGCGTCTTTTGATCCTTGAAGCAGAAGGGACAGTGGTCGGTGGAGATGCTCTGCAAATCCCCGAAGCGCAGGCCCCTCCAGAGCTCGTCCTGATTCCACCGCTCCCGCAAGGGGGGCGTCATCACGTACTTCGCGCCATTGAAGTCGGCGGAGTCGTACATATCCATATCGAGAAACAAATACTGCGGGCAGGTTTCGGCGAACACCAGGGTGCCGCGGTTTCGCGCCAGCGTGACCTGTTCAAGCGCATCGGCACAGCTCAGATGAACGATATACACGGGCACGCCAGCCACTTCCGCGATGGCGATGGAACGGTGAACGCCCTCCGCCTCCATGCGCGTCGGTCGCGTCAAGGCATGGTATTTCGGGGAAGTCTTTGCTTCCCGAAGTGCGATCTTGATGATTTCATCGATCACTATGCCGTTCTCGGCATGCATGCAAACAAGGGTTCCGTCCTCTCCGGCCTTGCGCATCGCCCGGAATAGGGTTCCATCGTCCACGTAGAGCACTCCGGGGTAGGCCATGAACATCTTGTAGGAGGTCACGCCTTCATCGGCGAGCTTTCGCAACTCCCAAAGGCGCTCGTCCTCCATATCGGTCACGATCATGTGGAACCCGTAGTCAATGGCTGCCTTGCCGCTTGCCTTTTCATGCCATGTTTCAAGGCCCTCAAGTGCCGAACGACCCTTGGTTTGCATCGCGAAGTCGATAATGCAGGTGGTTCCACCAAAGGCCGCCGCCCGCGTTCCACTTTCGAAGTCATCGGCACTTCGAGTCCCTCCGAAGGGCATGTCCATGTGCGTGTGGGGATCGACTCCACCAGGAATGACCAGCTTGCCCGAGGCATCAATCACCCGGTCCGCGGATAGCTGAAGGTCTTGGCCAATCAGCGATATGTGCTCGTCGGCAATGTAGATGTCGGCGTGATAGTCGTCGGCGGCAGTCACCACCCGACCGTTACGAATAAGAAGCGACATGGCCCTTCCTCAAGTGAGTTACGGACATCAGAAGTCCATAGACAATCAGCGCAACGAAGCAGCCTGAAAACCAGGACGCGGTGTAGAGCCAGCCGAGCGCCGGAACAAAGTAGCCGCTCAGAGCAAGGAGGATGCCAGCTAAAAGCGCAATCAAGGCATGGGGATTGAAGCCATGCCAATACCGGTAGCGGCCCTGCGGATCAAAGAGATCATTGACAGACAAGTGTGTGCGACGCACCCAGAAGTAGTCCGCGAGCATGATGCCGAGCACGGGTCCGAGCAGGCCGCTCACGAACACCAGGAGTTCGCTGATTCGATCGAACAGCCACCAGGGTGCGATGCACACACCTATGACTCCGGTCACCAATCCTCCCCGGCGAAAATTCACTTTCTCGGGCCAGAGATTCGCGAAGGCGTTGGCAGGAGCGATTACATTGGCGGCTATGTTGGTGGTTAAGGTCGCCAGGAAAAGCACTAGCTGGGCGGTGACCACCATGAATGGACTTTCGAATCTTGCAAGCAGCGCGACCGGGTCCCAGGGCGCGTCTTCGGCGATGAGCAGGTCGTCGAACACAGCCAAGGCGGCGCAGGTGGCGAAAACGCCCACGAAGCTGTAGAGCAGCATGGTGCCGGGCAGTCCGATCAACTGCCCC
>CAZNYE010000208.1:0-2798 GCA_964577185.1 uncultured Pseudomonadales bacterium
GAGCACGGTTTCATTGAAGCCGACTTGGGCGAGTGCCGCTTGGGCCGAAAAGACGAGCGTGAGAAGCGCACAATTGAACCTATACATAGCTTGCTTGTGAACAGTGACTTGAGGCAGAGAATGATACTCGCAGCAACGAGCAATTGGATTGACGGATTTGTCACATTCCACGCAATCGGGTGCCGCCGTCACGATTCACAGCGCTCGTTTCGGCGCTGCTGAAAGATCTCAAGGCACTATCATAGGAAGACTTGGTTCTATCTCTGTAGTCGCTGGAAGGGCCCATGCCCAATAGCTCCGTGCAAGATCGACTGGCCGCGCGCCTTGTGTGGCTAGTCTTGGCCGCTCCGCTGACGGTCATTACCTACCTGTACCTCACCGGGCAGTGGTCTTACGGAGAATACCTACAAGCGACGGGTGATTGGGCGACCAAGCTGCTGATTCTGGCCATGGCGCTCACGCCGCTGAGGCGCATGTTTCCCAAGTTGCGCATGCTCGCCTGGCTGCTCCGGCAACGTAGGTACATAGGCGTGGCTGCTTTTGGCTATGCGGTCGCTCATCTTCTTGCCTACATGATCAAGCTCGGAGTCGGCGAACGCATGATCGCCGAAGCACTTGAGCCCGGCATGCTCGCTGGCTGGGTGGCGCTGTTCCTATTAATGCCACTCGCGGTGACCAGCAACGAGGTGTCGGTTGCACAGCTTGGCCGTCGCTGGAAATACCTGCATCGGCTGATATACATCGCTGCGGCGCTGACCTTTGTACACTGGATCATCGAGGCCTTCGACCCCTTCGAGGGCTATGTGCATGCAGGCGTACTTCTGGTTCTGGAGGTCTACAGGCTGATGATGAACCATCTCGATAGACGATCTTCGTTGAAGACTGGGGGCAACCCCTGATGTCGAATCGCACTTGGATTCTTGCGGCGGCCTTGTTGCCGGTCTTCCTGTTCTTGTTGTGGTGGGCTCTCGTACGGCCCCTGACGGAGCCGCACAGGCTTGCCCAGACTCTGGAGGAGTATGTCGAGCGAGAATCAGACTTTGAGATTCAAGCTGGCATCGCAAACTGGGCGATTTGGTCACCATTCTCTGTCACATTGCCAAGCGTTCTGCTCACTGAGCCGAGTATGCCGGGAAGGAGACTTCTCATAGCGGACTTGAGTTTGCAATTGCAACCATCGGCTCTGCTCAGCTTCAATCCTCGCTTAGAGGTGAACTCGATGAGCTTCACAGATCTGCGCCCGCTATCTGCCACCGGTGCACAGGCGCGTGACCCGAGCGCCTCCCAAGGGTTGCAGGGGGAGGTTCGCAAGACGACAAATGAACGTGGGAAGCAATTCTGGCAGTTTCAATTCGAAGCAGAAGATGTGGAGGCGCAACCAATCCTGAGTTTTCTTGGCGCTGACTTTGAGATGCAAGCTCGTCTCCATGTTCTGGGCACTTTGACTGCGACTGGTCCAGATGTTGAGGCGTTGAAGGATACGCTGACAGGTGAGATTAGACTCTCGGGAGGACCTGGTCGCCTGGATGCGCGCGGCATTGACTCGCTCAATCGTGGCGTGGTTCGCTGGGCGAGGGATTCTGGTCACTTCGTGGACTGGCCCGATCTTATGGACTTTCAGCACCTTGAAGCTGAGTTCGAAGTGCTGCAAGGGGTCGATGAGACGCGTTTCGCCTTCGCATTCGAGAATATGTCATTGCAGGGTGTTGGCGGTATAGATTTCTTCGACCAGACAATCGACTATCAATTCGAATTGCTATTCGATTCGGATGAGGAGCGGGGCACGTTTCAGGCGGGTGAGTACGTGGCAGACGTTCCTTGGCCGATTCGGTGTCGCGGTTCGTTCAAAAAGCGACTTCCCTGTGGACTTGATCAGGATGCGCTTGCAGACTTGGCGCTTCAATTGATCGAGCGAGATGCCAAGGATCGACTGAGCAGGACGTTTGGAGAGGTATTTCAGGAGCTTGAAGATATGGTCAGGGATGAGAGTCCTTGACCAGCGATGGTTTGCAAGATTCCACTGTACTCATGAGAGGTGTGCGCGAGAATGGGTGTGGATTGAAGCGTGGCGGGTTCGAATCGATCAGGATTTCGCTAGGTCACGATAGAAGTTCTCATGCGAACCCAGAGCGAGCAGGGCGATGGTTTCCGGTTTCTTGTCGTGTCTGTAGGCGAGCAGGTATTGTTTTTCGGAAACTTTGAACTTGTACACCCGCACACGGGCAAGTGGACCAGTGTTCATAGCACCAATCCCAGGGTCCTCCGCGATTCTTCCTATAGCCTGGTCGAGCTCTGCCTTTTCGTTCCTGTGTAGCCTCTTTACAGTTTTCGAAAAAGTGCCAGTTTGGAGAACTTTCATCCGAATCGGTATTCGCTGAGACCTCCAGTTTCAGCTTCCTGCAATCCTAGTAGAACATCGTTCACAAATCGCAGAGGCAAATCTGGATTCTCCTCCGCAATTCTACCGATTGTCGCCCAATGCTCAATTTGTTTTGGTGGCGACCTGTGGAACGCCTGTGCGTACCGCGTCGCATCGGCAACCAACTGGTCGGAAAGTTTGATGGCCTTAGACATGCTTGCTCGCGGTGAGAACGTCCGAACATGGTTGCATTCTACGCTCGCAAAGTTGCCTTTTGCAACCTATACGGACACCTATACGGACTAGCCTGTACGGATAATTGATACCTGCAAATCAAATGTCCTACGAGTGCGTCCGGTACTTAAATGCGCCAGCGGCGCGGTATCGATCTGGGGCTTGGGACATTTGAATTGCCGGTATCAATTGTCCTGAACAAGGT